>NZ_AYSF01000023.1:0-768 GCF_000498995.1 Geobacillus thermopakistaniensis | reverse complement strand
GCCGAGGAATCTTGCTTCCCTGAACCTGCTAGCAGACGCAGGCACAGACGCAAAGCAGCTCCTTTGAATTCGCTTCTTCGCTGGTTTGCGTCGAGGAATTCGGCTTCTCCGAATCCGCTTGTAGACGCAGACGCAAAGCAACTACGTTGAAACCTCTTACCTTGATATGGTGGAGCCTATCGGGATCGAACCGATGACCTCCTGCTTGCAAAGCAGGCGCTCTCCCAGCTGAGCTAAGGCCCCATCCAATGGGCCTAAGTGGACTTGAACCACCGACCTCACGCTTATCAGGCGTGCGCTCTGACCAGCTGAGCTATAGGCCCATATACACATTGCAAGGAACNACCTCCTGCTTGCAAAGCAGGCGCTCTCCCAGCTGAGCTAAGGCCCCATCCAATGGGCCTAAGTGGACTTGAACCACCGACCTCACGCTTATCAGGCGTGCGCTCTGACCAGCTGAGCTATAGGCCCATATACACATTGCAAGGAACAATAAGTTCCCTCAAAACTAAACAAAACAGCAAGCGTCATTATAATCAAACTGATAGGTTTTGTCAAGAAATTCTGTCTAGCTCCGGCTCGCCGCCGCTCGGGGTCAAATAACCTTCGCCTTCGGGATGTAAACATCCCTCTAGGCGAAGAACATTTGCCCATCGCGGCGAAACGCTCGCCTCCGCTTTTCGTCCTTAGAAAGGAGGTGATCCAGCCGCACCTTCCGGTACGGCTACCTTGTTACGACTTCACCCCAATCACTTGCCCCACCTTCGG
>NZ_AYSF01000022.1:0-458 GCF_000498995.1 Geobacillus thermopakistaniensis | reverse complement strand
GATTCAGGCATGGATACTGCCCCATTACGGACAGTGGGTTCCCCCATTCGGACATCTCCGGATCAACGCTTGCTTACAGCTCCCCGAAGCGTTTCGGCGTTTGCCCCGTCCTTCATCGGCTCCTAGTGCCAAGGCATCCACCGTGCGCCCTTTCCAGCTTAACCTATTGCGCTCTCGGCTTCTTCCTTTGCTTTATCGGTTATCTAGTTTTCAAGGAACGAAGCTACTGCCTTGAGTCTGCTTCTTTGCAGCTTTGCGCCGAGGAATCCATCTTCCTTGAACCTGCTAGAAGACAAAGGCGCAAAGCAGCTCCTTTGAATTCGCTTCTTCGCTGGTTTGCGTCGAGGAATTCGGCTTCTCCGAATCCGCTTGTAGACGCAAAGCGACTTCTTTGAACAAACTTCCTTGCGGCTTTGTGCCGAGGAATCTTGCTTCCCTGAACCTGCTAGCAGACGCAG
>NZ_AYSF01000021.1:0-486 GCF_000498995.1 Geobacillus thermopakistaniensis | reverse complement strand
GCGCTCTCGGCTTCTTCCTTACTGTCTAGCTTCGGCTCGCCGCCGCTCGGGGTCAAATAACCTTCGCCTTCGGGATGTGAACATCCCTCCAGGCGAAGAACATTTGCCCATCGCGGCGAAACGCTCGCCTCCGCTTTTCCGGTTATCTAGTTTTCAAGGAACGAGACTGCTTCTTGAATTTGCTTCTCTGCAGTCTTGCATCGAGGAATCCCGCTTCCTCGAATCTGCTAGAAGACGCAGATGCAAAGTAGCTCCTTTGAATTCGCTTCTTCGCTGGTTTGCGCCGAGGAATTCGGCTTCTCCGAATCCACTTGTAGACGCAGACGCAAACGAGACTGCTTCTTGAATTCACTTCTCTGCAGTCTTGCATCGAGGAATCCCACTTCCTCGAATCCGTTTGTAGACGCAAAGCGACTTCTTTGAACAAACTTCCTTGCGGCTTTGTGCCGAGGAATCTTGCTTCCCTGAACCTGCTAGCAGACGCAG
>NZ_AYSF01000020.1:0-521 GCF_000498995.1 Geobacillus thermopakistaniensis | reverse complement strand
TTGGCTCTCGAAGCCAAATGTTCTTCACCCGCAGGGGTGCTTGCACCCCGAGGGGGAAGGTTATTTGGCAGAAGAGAGCCAGGCGCTGGAGCTAGACATCAGTCGTTATTCAAAGCAAAACGCGCTTCTGTTTCGTTCAGTTTTGAAGGAATGAGGATTCCTTCAAGTGTTTTGCGCCTTCGTCTTCTTGCAGGTTCAAGGAAGATGGATTCCTCGGCGCAAAGCTGCAAAGAAGCAGACTCAAGGCAGTCGCTTCGTTCAGTTTTGAGGGAACGAGTCATGTTCTCTCAAGAATCAATTTTGTTCCTTGAAAACTAGATAACCGGAAAAGCAAAGGAAGAAGCCGAGAGCGCGATAGGTTAAGCTAGAAAGGGCGCACGGTGGATGCCTTGGCACTAGGAGCCGATGAAGGACGGGGCAAACGCCGAAACGCTTCGGGGAGCTGTAAGCAAGCGTTGATCCGGAGATGTCCGAATGGGGGAACCCACTGTCCGTAATGGGGCAGTATCCATGCCTGAATC
>NZ_AYSF01000019.1:0-553 GCF_000498995.1 Geobacillus thermopakistaniensis | reverse complement strand
GCCGCCGAAGGTGGGGCAAGTGATTGGGGTGAAGTCGTAACAAGGTAGCCGTACCGGAAGGTGCGGCTGGATCACCTCCTTTCTAAGGATGTTATTGACAAAATCGAATGGTTTGATTATAATGACGCTTGCTGTTTTGTTTGGTTTTGAGGGAATTGGTTATTCTCTCGGTTGTTTTGCGCCTGCGTCTGCGAGTGATTCAGCGGAGCTGGATTCCTCGGCGCAAGGCCGCAAAGAAGCTGACTCAAGGCAGCAGCCTTGTTTCGTTTTGAGGGAACTGATCGTTCCTTGCAATGTGTATATGGGCCTATAGCTCAGCTGGTCAGAGCGCACGCCTGATAAGCGTGAGGTCGGTGGTTCAAGTCCACTTAGGCCCATTGGATGGGGCCTTAGCTCAGCTGGGAGAGCGCCTGCTTTGCAAGCAGGAGGTCATCGGTTCGATCCCGATAGGCTCCACCATATCAAGGTAAGAGGTTTCAACGTAGTTGCTTTGCGTCTGCGTCTACAAGCGGATTCGGAGAAGCTGAATTCCTCGACGCAAACCAGCGAAGAA
>NZ_AYSF01000018.1:0-990 GCF_000498995.1 Geobacillus thermopakistaniensis | reverse complement strand
CCTCGAAGATGACGAGGTCGATAGGTCCGAGGTGGAAGCGTGGCGACACGTGGAGCTGACGGATACTAATCGATCGAGGGCTTAACCTAGCAAGAAAAGTGGAGGCCGCCCGCTTATCGGCGAGGTGCGCTGGAGGGCCTGCGAGGAGGCTCGAACCAAGCGAAGCTTGGTTCTGCGTGGGTGGTGCCACAGGAGCGTATGCAATGTGTCGCCGCCGCAGCAGGACCGAAGCGTCGCGAGCCGATGGCGGCCGGAACTAGACAGCGAAAAGCGCAGGCGAGCGGGTCGCCGCGACGGGCAAATGTTCTTCGCCTGCAGGGATTTCCGATCCCGAAGGCGAAGGTTATTTGACCCNCCCCGAGCGGCGGCGAGCCGGAGCTGGACAATGCGAAAAGCGCAGGCGAGCGGCTTCTTCCAACGGTTATCTAGTTTTGAAGGAATGAAAAAACTCTTGACAGCTCAGCGCGAATCATTATAATAGTAAATGTCTAAAGAGATGTCATTTCGCAGCAGCTCAGTGACGAGCATTTGCATCATCGGATGAACTGCGAGTTGCCTCGACGCATCCAGCTTCTTTGAATCGGCTGGCAGAGGAAGAGGCAGGACATCTTGTTGGGAGAATTGACCGTCGTTATGATTCCGCAGTAGCTCAGTGGTAGAGCAATCGGCTGTTAACCGATTGGTCGCAGGTTCGAATCCTGCCTGCGGAGCCATCGTGGAGAGCTGTCCGAGTGGTCGAAGGAGCACGATTGGAAATCGTGTAGGCGTGAATAGCGCCTCAAGGGTTCGAATCCCTTGCTCTCCGCCATGATCCATCAGCATGGCCCGTTGGTCAAGTGGTTAAGACACCGCCCTTTCACGGCGGTAACACGGGTTCGAATCCCGTACGGGTCACTTCTTTGTGGAGGATTAGCTCAGCTGGGAGAGCACTTGCCTTACAAGCAAGGGGTCGGCGGTTCGATCCCGTCATCCTCCACCATCTTAATATAA
>NZ_AYSF01000017.1:0-666 GCF_000498995.1 Geobacillus thermopakistaniensis | reverse complement strand
AGCTCAGCTGGGAGAGCACTTGCCTTACAAGCAAGGGGTCGGCGGTTCGATCCCGTCATCCTCCACCATCTTAATATAAAAGCTGACTTACTTTCTCATCATCGCGGGGTGGAGCAACGAGCCTTTGCTTCATCGAATTCGCTTCGAGTTGCCTCGACGCATCGAGCGTCTTTGAATCAGCTTGTAGAGGAAGAGGCAACGAACAACAACACTAAAAGCATTGTGAAAATCAACTTACTTTCTCATCATCGCGGGGTGGAGCAGTCCGGTAGCTCGTCGGGCTCATAACCCGAAGGTCGCAGGTTCAAATCCTGCCCCCGCAACCAAAATTGGTCCCGTAGTGTAGTGGTTAACATGCCTGCCTGTCACGCAGGAGATCGCGGGTTCGAGTCCCGTCGGGACCGCCATTCTTTCAAAATTGTGAAAGATGAAAAATACGGCTCAGCAGCTCATTCGGTAGAGACGAGCATCCGCTTCATCGAATTCGCTTCGAGTTGCCTCGACGCATCGAGCGTCTTTGAATCAGCTTGTAGAGGAAGAGGCACAGAGCAATTCAACGAGCGAGTTAAAAAATAATATATGGCTCGGTAGCTCAGTCGGTAGAGCAAAGGACTGAAAATCCTTGTGTCGGCGGTTCGATTCCGTCCCGAGCCACCATTTTTATCA
>NZ_AYSF01000016.1:0-668 GCF_000498995.1 Geobacillus thermopakistaniensis | reverse complement strand
GCGGAACCCGAGGTGGAGACGCTGTATTTCTTGCACCTTGACGTCGAATTCGACCAAGACGCGTGGGAACAGGCGAGACGGAAAGCGTCCCGGTTTGTCCTTGTCACGACCGTTCCGAAGGAATGGAAGGGCCAACCCATGGATGCCCAAGAGATCTTGAAGCTGTATAAAGGGCAGATCTCGGTGGAAATGAACTTCGCTTTTTTGAAAGATCCGTTTTTCACGGATGAGATTTACGTCAAAAAACCAGAACGGGTCGCAGTATTAGGCTATTTGTTTCTGTTGGCCTTGGCTATTTACCGCGTTTTTCAGCGCCGAGTGCGTCAGTTTATTACTCCAGAACACCCGTTGAAGGGTCCTGGAGGCCGCAAGCTGACCCGGCCGACGGGACAGGCGATTTTTCAGCTGTTTCCATATGTGAACGTCGTCCTGTTCAAGCTGCCGGATGGGCGCATCCAACGCTCACTGGATCGCTCCCTTACCCCTGATCAGCGAAGGATTCTGCAGGGATTGGGCATGGATGAGAGCATCTACGTGTAACGTGATACGGAACGACCAGCGATGGTAAAAAAAGGATTGCCATCGCTCGTTGTGTTGGTCAAAAAGTTATTCTGAAAAACTAAATAAAAAATCCTTTGTTTTGACCTTGTTAGGGTGCGAAATGTGAG
>NZ_AYSF01000015.1:0-1007 GCF_000498995.1 Geobacillus thermopakistaniensis | reverse complement strand
TGCTCTACCTACTGAGCTAATGGCTCATGGTTAGGATAACACTCTACAGCTTCGTTTCACTCTACCTGCCTCTTCCTCTCCCAGCTGTTTCACAGATGCCTAGTGCGTCGAGGCAACTCGAAGCAAATCCGAAGATGCAGCGCTCGTTGCTGAGCTAATGGCTCATGACCATTTTTATGTACAAAAAAATAATGGCTGGGCTAGCTGGATTCGAACCAGCGCATCACGGAGTCAAAGTCCGTTGCCTTACCGCTTGGCTATAGCCCAACGCGATGAGAAAGAAACGCTGTATTCAATTGCTATTATATCTCAGCAATCAGGGAAGTATACACTTTTCATTTCGGCCAATCATCCTTGAAAGGACGACTGGCCGAAATGGAGTGACCCGTACGGGATTCGAACCCGTGTTACCGCCGTGAAAGGGCGGTGTCTTAACCACTTGACCAACGGGCCGGAAAATAAATGGAGCTTCCAACCGGGCTCGAACCGGTGACCTCTTCCTTACCATGGAAGTGCTCTACCTACTGAGCTATGGAAGCGTAAAAATGGCTCCGCAAGTAGGATTCGAACCTACGACCTACCGGTTAACAGCCGGTTGCTCTACCGCTGAGCTATTGCGGAATGATGAATAACTATATGTCATGCACATCTTCCCAATGTGCTCGTTGCCTCTTCCTCTGCCAGCTAATTCAAGNCCGCAAGTAGGATTCGAACCTACGACCTACCGGTTAACAGCCGGTTGCTCTACCGCTGAGCTATTGCGGAATGATGAATAACTATATGTCATGCACATCTTCCCAATGTGCTCGTTGCCTCTTCCTCTGCCAGCTAATTCAAGGAAGCGAGATGCGTCGAGGCAACTCGTAGCGAATTCGAAGATGTGAAGCTCGTCGCTGAACTATTGCAGAATAATGAAACATTGCCTAGCAGCGACCTACTCTTGCAGGGGCGCTGGCCCCAACTACCATCGGCGCTGGAGGGCTTAACTTCCGTGTTCGGGATGGGAA
>NZ_AYSF01000013.1:28250-76057 GCF_000498995.1 Geobacillus thermopakistaniensis | reverse complement strand
GTTCCCATCCCGAACACGGAAGTTAAGCCCTCCAGCGCCGATGGTAGTTGGGGCCAGCGCCCCTGCAAGAGTAGGTCGCTGCTAGGCAGGCAAAAAAATGAGGGAGCTGAATGGTTCTCTCATTATTTTTGCCTAATGGGAAATGAGTCATTTTGAATGACGCCATTTTCAATCCTCTCCCCCAAAATGTAAAGCGTGATCATCGTTTCCTAGACCCCCTTTTTCATAAAAGCGATAGGAAACGGAAACTCGCGTAAGGGTGTCCTGTACGGCATGGACACCCTCTTTTTTTACTTTTTTTGGAAAGGCAGGTATCTTCTTTTTTTGCACTCGTGGGGAGATTATTCGCTTTTTTTGATGACAATTTTCTTTTTCGGCTCGTCAGGGATAAGTCGATGCAGGTGGATGAACAACAGGCCGTTATGGTATGTTGCTTCGATGCGGTCCTCTTTGACGGCGAACGGCAGTGGGATTGTTTTTTGGAATTGGCCTTGGAAAAGGCCTTCTTCTACTAGCTCAAACCCTTTGAAGTTTAGATTAATGGTTGCCTTCACTTCCAACGTTTTGTATGATACATACACTTCTGCATCTTCGATTTTTTCGAGCCCCGGGAGGCTGATGACAACGAGCAGCTCGTTGTCTTTTTTATAAATGTTCATGCCGGATGATGGTTTGTTTGAGTTTGATGACGGCAGCAACGGCTGGATGCTTCCCCAAAAATCATTTTGGAAAAATTGCTGCCAATGTTTTGTCCAATCGGAAAACGGCATAAATGGATTTTCGTTGGTCATAACGTCTCCCTCCTCCGCTCCTTCATCATATGCCGTCTTCTTCGTTTGGTGATTCAAAAAACACGAACATTTGCTTTGGTGAAATACTAAATGTTCGATTTTTTCCTTGACACGCCGAAAAAAAACCTGCTACTATAAAGGTAACTTCATAGTGTATGAGAAGATCCCTCATATAATTTTGGGAATATGGCCCAAAAGTTTCTACCCAATCACCGTAAATGATTGGACTATGAGGGAAAGGATCGGTTTTGGCTTTTTTTCGATCAGCAACTGTCAAAGCCCAGAACGATGCTTTCCCTCGTTTATGAACGGGAACGCATGTTCTGGGTTTTGTTGTGCTAGCAAAAGGAGTGAAACGGTATGAGCCCGCTCGTTGGGGTGATCATGGGAAGCCATTCGGATTGGGAAACGATGAAACATGCTTGCGCCATTTTGGCGGAATTGGGTGTTCCGTTTGAGAAAAAAGTCGTATCGGCGCACCGGACGCCGGATGAGATGTTTCGGTATGCGGAGACAGCCGAGGAGCGCGGCATCCGCGTGATCATTGCCGGCGCTGGCGGAGCGGCTCACTTGCCGGGGATGATCGCGGCGAAAACGACGCTGCCGGTGATTGGGGTGCCCGTGCAGTCAAAAGCATTGAATGGACTTGATTCGTTATTGTCGATTGTGCAAATGCCAGGCGGGGTGCCGGTGGCGACGGTGGCGATCGGCAAGGCGGGGGCGACCAACGCCGGACTGCTCGCCGCATCGATTCTTGGACTGCTTGAGCCACGCTATATGGAGGCGCTCAAAGCGCGGCGGGAAGCGATTCGCAAACAAATCGTAGAAAGCAGTGATCAATTTGACTAAGCAACGGATCGTTCCTGGGCAGACGATCGGCATCATCGGCGGGGGGCAGCTCGGGCGGATGATGGCTTTGGCGGCGCGCGAGATGGGTTTTCGCATCGCCGTGCTCGACCCAACGCCTGACTCCCCGTGCGGGCAAGTGGCCGATGTGGAGATTACGGCGCCTTATCATGATTTGGACGCCATCGCTGAACTGGCCCGCGTGAGCGATGTCATTACGTACGAATTTGAAAATATCGATGCGCGAGCGCTTGAGTGGCTGGAGGCAAACGCCTATGTCCCGCAAGGAAGCCGACTGCTTGCGGTGACGCAAGACCGGGCGCTGGAGAAAGCGGCGATCGTTGATGCCAGCTTGCCGGTGGCGCCCTATGTCGAAGTGAATGGAGCGGAGGAACTTGAACAGGCCGTTCAGACGATCGGTTTCCCGTGCGTCTTGAAAACGCGGCGCGGCGGCTACGACGGCAAAGGACAATATGTGCTGCGCGGCGAAGGCGATCTAGCCAAAGCGGCTGATTTGCTTGGGCTTGGCCCATGCATTTTGGAAGGCTGGGTGCCGTTTGTGAAGGAAATGTCGGTCATTGTCGCCCGCAACCTCGATGGTGAGACGGCTGTTTTTCCAGTGGCGGAAAATATTCATATCGAGAACATTTTGCATCAAACGATCGTTCCGGCTCGAATTCCGGAAAGCGTGCAAGAGCGGGCCATTCGCTACGCGGAAGTGTTGGCCGCATCGTTTTCGCTCGTTGGGACGCTGGCGGTGGAAATGTTTTTGACTGCGGACGGGGATATTTATATTAATGAGCTGGCCCCTAGACCGCACAACTCCGGACATTATACAATCAATGCATGCGCGACGTCGCAGTTTGCCCAGCACATCCGCGCCGTCTGCAACTGGCCGCTCGGATCGACCGAATTGTTGAAGCCGGCGGTGATGGTCAATATTTTAGGCGAGCACGTCGAGCCGGTCATTCGGCATATCGGTGCGTTCGACGGGGGGACCTACGTCCATCTGTACGGCAAACACGAAGCGAAGCCGAAGCGGAAAATGGGGCATGTGACGGTGCTGGCAGACGATGTCGAGGCGGCGTTGGCGAGAATCGAATCGTGGCAAATTTGGCATGATCGGAGGCTGGAACGAGGATGATTGAACGTTACACAAGACCGGAAATGGGAGCGATTTGGACCGAGGAAAACCGCTTTAAGGCATGGCTTGAGGTGGAACTGCTCGCGTGCGAGGCGTGGGCCGAGCTTGGCGTCATCCCAAAAGAAGATGTCCGCCGCCTGCGTGAAAACGCGTCGTTTGACGTCAACCGCATTAAGGAAATCGAAGAAGAAACGCGCCACGATGTCGTCGCCTTCACCCGCGCCGTTTCTGAGACGCTTGGGGAAGAACGAAAATGGGTGCATTATGGTCTCACGTCGACCGATGTCGTCGATACGGCGCTCGGCTACTTGTTAAAGCAGGCGAACGCGATTTTGCGGCGTGATTTGGAAAACTTCATTCAAGTGCTGAAAGAGAAAGCGCGCGAACATAAATACACGGTCATGATGGGGCGCACGCACGGCGTTCATGCCGAACCGACGACGTTCGGGCTGAAGCTGGCGCTTTGGTATGCCGAGATGGTGCGAAATTTGGAGCGGTTTGAACAAGCTGCCAAGATGGTGGAAGTAGGGAAAATTTCCGGCGCAGTCGGCACGTACGCCAACGTGGATCCGTTTGTGGAGCAGTATGTGTGTGAAAAACTCGGCTTGACGCCGGCGCCGATTTCGACGCAGACGCTGCAGCGCGACCGCCACGCTTACTATATGGCGACATTGGCCTTAATTGCGACATCGATTGAAAAATTTGCCGTCGAGATTCGCGGCTTGCAAAAAAGCGAAGTCCGCGAAGTCGAAGAGTTTTTTGCCAAAGGACAAAAAGGCTCATCAGCGATGCCGCATAAGCGCAATCCGATCGGTTCGGAAAACATGACCGGCATGGCGCGCGTCATTCGCGGCTATATGGTGACAGCGTACGAAAACGTGCCGCTTTGGCATGAACGCGACATTTCCCATTCGTCGGCCGAGCGCATCATTTTGCCGGATGCGACGATTGCGTTGAATTATATGTTGAACCGATTCGCGAATATCGTGAAACATTTGCTTGTGTACCCGGAAAACATGAAAAAAAATATGGAGCGCACGTTCGGGCTCATTTATTCACAGCGAGTCTTGCTTGCTTTGATCGACAAGGGGATGACGCGCGAGGAGGCGTACGATTTGGTGCAGCCGAAAGCGATGGAAGCGTGGGAGAGACAAGTGCCGTTCCGCTCGCTTCTTGAAGCGGATGAGCGGATCATGAGCCGGCTGACGAAAGAGGAGCTCGATGATTGTTTTGATTATCGCTATCACTTGAAACATGTCGATACGATTTTTGCACGCTTAGGGTTGGAGTGAGCGGCTGCCGGCTGGTCGAAGCCGGCCGGCTATACAAAAGATTTTCAATCTTCTGGACAAATGGAGGCGTTGATCGTGCCGACGAAACAACAGCTGTTATATGAAGGGAAAGCGAAAAAAATTTACGCGACTGACGAGCCAGATGTGCTTTGGGTCGAGTACAAAGACAGCGCAACGGCGTTTAACGGCGAAAAAAAGGCGACGATCGCCGGCAAAGGGCGGCTCAATAACGAGATTTCCAGCTTGTTGTTTTTGAAGCTGCGCGAAGCAGGCATTGCCAATCATTTTATTGAAAAGCTGTCGCCAACGGAACAATTGGTCCGGCGCGTGACGATCATCCCGCTTGAAGTCGTTGTCCGCAATGTGGTAGCGGGAAGTTTAGCCAAGCGGATCGGTCTAGAGGAAGGGACGCCGCTTGAGGCGCCGCTTGTTGAGTTTTATTACAAAAACGACGACCTTGGCGACCCATTGCTCTTGGAAGATCATATCTTCATTTTAAAACTCGCCAGCCGCGAGGAAGTCGCCGCGCTGAAGCAGGCCGCGCTTGCGGTGAATGACGTGCTGCGCCTCCATTTTGCCGAGCGGAACGTGCGGTTGATTGATTTTAAGCTTGAGTTCGGCCGTACAGCAGACGGAGCCATCCTCTTGGCGGATGAGATTTCACCGGACACGTGCCGGTTATGGGACGCAAAGACGAACGAAAAGCTCGACAAAGACGTGTTCCGCCGCGACTTGGGCAGTTTGACGGACGCATACGAAGTCATTTTACAACGGTTAGGGGGAGAATCGGCATGTACAAAGTAAAAGTGTATGTCACGTTGCGAGAGAGTGTGTTGGATCCGCAAGGGACCGCTGTAAAAGGGGCGCTGCACAGCTTATCGTATACGGAAGTGAAAGATGTACGAATCGGGAAGTTTATGGAGCTCGTGATTGAAGAGAGCGACCGCGACATCAACGAGCTCGTTCGCGAGATGTGTGAAAAACTGCTTGCCAACCCGGTGATTGAAGACTACCGCTATGAAATCGAGGAGGCCGTCGCCCGATGAAGTTTGCCGTCGTTGTGTTTCCGGGATCGAATTGCGATGTCGATATGTATCATGCGATCGCCGATGAACTTGGCGAAGAGGTCGAATACGTTTGGCATGACGAGGACGATCTAGACCGTTTTGACGCCATTTTGCTTCCAGGCGGGTTTTCGTACGGCGATTACTTGCGTTCCGGAGCCATTGCCCGTTTCTCCAAGGTGATGGCTGCCGTAAAAAAAGCCGCCGAAGCGGGAAAACCGGTGCTTGGGGTGTGCAACGGGTTTCAAATTTTGCTCGAAGCCGGCTTGCTTCCTGGGGCGATGCGCCGCAATCAAGGGTTGAAATTCATCTGCCGGCCGGTCCAGCTGACGGTGGAAAATCATGAAACGATGTTTACGTCTGCCTACGAAAAAGGCGAAGTCATTACAATTCCAATCGCCCATGGTGAAGGGAATTATTATTGCGATGAACAGACGCTCGAGCGCCTTGTCGAGAACCGGCAAATCGTGTTCCGTTACCATGGAGAAAATCCGAACGGCAGCTTGGCGGATATTGCCGGCATCGTCAATGAACAGGGCAATGTGCTCGGCATGATGCCGCATCCGGAGCGGGCGGTCGACGCCTTGCTCGGCAGCGCGGACGGATTGAAACTATTCCGATCGATCGTCAACTATTGGAGGGAGACGCATGTCGTTACTGCTTGAGCCGAGCGCGGCGATGATCAAAGAACAAAAGTTGTACCGTGAGATGGGGTTAACAGATGAAGAGTTTGCGCGCATTGAAGCGATTTTGGGGAGACTGCCGAACTACACGGAAACCGGCATTTTTGCCGTCATGTGGTCGGAGCATTGCAGCTACAAAAACTCGAAGCCGGTGCTGAAAAAATTCCCGACTGATGGTCCGCACGTGCTGCAAGGGCCGGGTGAGGGTGCGGGCATTGTCGATATTGGCGACGGGCTGGCGGTGGCGTTTAAAATCGAAAGCCATAATCACCCGTCAGCGATCGAGCCGTACCAAGGAGCGGCGACCGGGGTCGGCGGCATCATCCGCGACGTCTTTTCAATGGGAGCGCGGCCGATTGCGCTGCTGAACTCGCTTCGATTTGGCGAATTGACGTCGCCGCGCGTCAAATATTTGTTCGAGCAGGTCGTCGCCGGCATTGCCGGGTACGGCAACTGCGTCGGCATCCCGACCGTCGGCGGCGAGGTGCAGTTCGACCCGGCGTATGAAGGCAACCCATTGGTCAACGCCATGTGCGTCGGGATCATCCGCCATGAGGACATTCAGCGCGGCGTGGCGACCGGGGTCGGCAACACGGTCATGTACGTCGGGGCGAAAACGGGCCGCGACGGCATCCACGGGGCGACGTTTGCTTCGGAAGAGTTGAGCGAACAGTCGGAAGCAAAGCGTCCCGCCGTGCAAGTCGGCGACCCGTTTATGGAAAAACTGCTGCTTGAGGCGTGTCTTGAAGCAGTCAAGTCCGATGCGTTAGTCGGCATTCAAGATATGGGGGCGGCAGGACTCACGAGTTCATCCGCCGAGATGGCAAGCAAAGGCGGATTTGGCATTGAAATGAATTTGGATCTCGTCCCGCAGCGTGAGGCAGGCATGACGCCGTACGAAATGATGCTGTCCGAATCGCAGGAACGGATGCTGCTTGTTGTCAAGCAAGGTTGTGAAGACGAAATCGCCGCGATTTTTGCCAAATACGGCCTCGAGGCCAAAGCAATCGGCAAAGTGACCGATGACAAAATGCTCCGCCTCTTGTTCCGAGGCGAGGTGGCGGCGGAAATTCCGGTGGACGCCTTGGCGAAAGACGCGCCGGTGTATCATAAACCGTCTGCCGAGCCGGCTTATTACCGCGAGTTTCAAGCGATGCCGCCGTATACTCCGCACATCGAAGACTACAATCAAACATTGCTCGGGCTGCTCGCCCAGCCGACGATTGCGAGCAAAGAATGGGTGTACGACCAGTACGACTATATGGTGCGGACGAATACGGTCGTCGCCCCGGGATCGGACGCGGCGGTCGTGCGCATCCGCGGCACGAACAAGGCGCTCGCGCTGACGACGGATTGCAACTCGCGCTACTTGTATTTGGATCCGGAAACGGGCGGGAAAATCGCGGTCGCCGAGGCGGCGCGCAATGTCATCTGCTCCGGAGCAAAGCCGCTCGCCATTACGGACTGCCTCAACTTTGGCAGCCCGGAAAAGCCGGAGATTTTCTGGCAGCTCGAAAAAGCGGTCGACGGGATGAGCGAAGCGTGCCGGGCGCTCGGGACGCCGGTGGTGAGCGGCAACGTCTCGCTGTACAATGAAACGAACGGCGAGGCCGTGTACCCAACCCCGGTCGTTGGCATGGTCGGTCTCATTGACGATCTTTCCCATATTACGACTCAGTCGTTTAAACAAGCGGGCGACCTCATTTACGTGATCGGCGAGGCGAAGCCGGAGTTTGGCGGCAGCGAGTTGCAAAAATGGCTGGAAGGCCGCATTTTTGGAAAAGCACCGGAGATTGACTTAGAGGTGGAAGCAAGCCGCCAGCGCCAGCTGCTTGCGGCGATCCGCGCGGGGGTGGTGGCGTCAGCGCATGATATTGCCGAAGGAGGATTAGCCGTTGCGCTTGCTGAGTGTGTCATGGGTGCCTCGGGGCTTGGCGCCAAGGTGACGATCGGCGGTGACCTCGTCAGTGAACTGTTCAGCGAAACGCAATCACGCTTTGTTGTCTCGGTGAAAAAAGAGCAAAAAGAGGCGTTTGAGCAACTGGTTGAAGCGAAACAAATCGGCGAAGTGACAGACGACGGCGCATTCGTGGTGAACGGGGAGCACGGTGAGACGCTCATTCACCTTTCCGTTGCCAAGATGCGAAACGTCTGGAAAGGGGCTATTCCATGCTTGCTGAAATCAAAGGATTGAACGAGGAGTGCGGCATTTTCGGCATTTGGGGGCATGAAGACGCCGCCCGGCTCACATACTACGGGCTTCACAGCCTGCAGCACCGTGGGCAGGAAGGGGCCGGCATCGTTGTCGCGCATAACGGGAGCTTATCCAGTCATAAAGGGCTGGGGCTGGTGA
The DNA here is from genome assembly GCF_000498995.1 of Geobacillus thermopakistaniensis. Lineage (NCBI taxonomy): Bacteria > Bacillati > Bacillota > Bacilli > Caryophanales > Anoxybacillaceae > Geobacillus > Geobacillus thermopakistaniensis. The sequence goes on along the minus strand of NZ_AYSF01000013.1, from coordinate 67,884 downwards.
CCGATGTGTTTCAAAGCGGTACGCTCGATGCGCTCAAAGGGGCGGCGGCCATCGGTCATGTCCGCTATTCGACGGCGGGCGGGGGCGGCTATGAAAACGTTCAGCCGCTCTTGTTCCGCTCGCAAACCGGCGCGATGGCGCTCGCCCATAACGGCAACTTGACAAACGCCATCGAGTTGAAGCTCGCGCTTGAAGGGCAAGGAAGCATTTTTCAGACGACATCGGATACGGAAGTGTTCGCCCATCTCATCCGCCGCAGCCAAGCGCCGACGTTTGTCGAGCAAATGAAAGAGGCGCTCAGTCAGATCGAAGGGGCGTTTGCGTTTTTGCTGCTGACGGAAAAGGCGCTCTATGCGGCGCTTGATCCGCACGGGTTTCGGCCGCTGTCGCTCGGCCGGCTCGGCTCGGCGTATGTCGTGGCGTCGGAAACGTGCGCGTTTGACGTCATCGGCGCCACATACGAGCGGGAAGTGGCGCCTGGGGAATTGCTCATCATCAGCCGCGAAGGGGTGCGTTCAGAACGGTTCGCTCCTAGGCAGCCGCGGTCGATTTGCAGCATGGAGTACATTTATTTCGCTCGTCCGGACAGCCATGTCGACGGCATCAATGTCCATAAGGCCCGAAAAAACTTAGGAAAGCGGCTGGCCTTGGAAGCGCCGGCAGAGGCCGACATCGTCACCGGCGTGCCGGACTCAAGCATCTCTGTTGCCATCGGCTACGCTGAGGCGAGCGGCATTCCATACGAATTGGGGTTGATTAAAAACCGATATGTCGGGCGGACGTTCATCCAGCCGTCGCAGGCGTTGCGCGAGCAAGGAGTGAAAATGAAGCTGTCGCCGGTGCGCGGGGTTGTGGCCGGCAAACGGGTTGTGATGGTGGATGATTCGATCGTGCGCGGGACGACGAGCCGGCGCATCGTCGCGATGCTCCGTGAAGCCGGGGCGGTTGAAGTGCACGTGCGCATCAGCGCGCCGCCGATCACCCATCCTTGCTTTTACGGCATTGATACGTCGTCAAAGGAAGAATTGATCGCGGCGAATCGCACTGTTGAAGAGATTCGGCGCTTGATTGGCGCTGATTCCCTCGCCTTTATCAGCCAGGAAGGGATGCTTGAGGCCATCGGGCGTCCGGACGTCTCGCCGCAGCGCGGGCAATGTTTGGCGTGTTTCACTGGCCAATATCCGACCCGCCTCGGTCAAGCGGCGCGGCCATGTCTGACGATGAAATGATGGAGGAAGTATAACCGGTGCAGCTGACGAATGTGGTGGCGCGTTTCCGCGAGAGAAACGCTGCGCAACAAGAGCGTCGCCTGGCGTCCTGAGCGTGATGGGCGGCGAAAAGGAGGAGTTGACGTGGCAAAGGCATACAAACAAGCAGGGGTCGACATCGAGGCTGGTTATCAGGCCGTCGCCCTCATGAAAGAGCACGTGCAAAAAACGATGCGTCCCGAAGTGCTGGGCGGGATCGGCGGGTTTGGCGGCTTGTTTGATCTATCCGCGCTTGGTTACCGCCAGCCGGTGCTCATCTCCGGCACGGACGGTGTCGGAACGAAGTTGAAACTAGCGTTTTTGCTTGACCGGCATGATACGATCGGCATCGACTGTGTCGCTATGTGTGTCAACGATATTATTGTCCAAGGGGCGGAGCCGCTCTTTTTCCTCGACTATATCGCTTGCGGCAAGGCGGTGCCGGAGAAAATCGCCGCCATCGTCAAAGGGGTGGCCGACGGCTGCGTCGAAGCCGGCTGCGCCTTGATCGGCGGGGAGACCGCGGAAATGCCAGGAATGTATGATGAAGATGAGTATGATTTGGCTGGGTTTGCGGTCGGCGTTGCGGAAAAAGAGCGACTCATAACCGGAGAGACGATCCAAGCGGGCGATGCGCTTGTCGGCCTGCCATCAAGCGGCCTTCACAGCAACGGCTATTCGCTTGTGCGCCGCATCGTGTTTGAACAAGCGAAATTGTCGCTTGATGAGATTTACGAGCCGCTTGATGTTCCACTCGGCGAGGAGTTATTGAAGCCGACGCGCATTTATGCGAAACTGTTGCGCTCTGTGCGCGAGCGGTTTACGATCAAAGGGATGGCGCATATTACCGGCGGCGGGTTGATCGAAAACATTCCGCGCATGCTGCCGCCGGGAATCGGCGCGCGCATTCAGCTCGGTTCATGGCCGATTTTGCCGATTTTTGACTTTTTGCGTGAAAAGGGCAGCCTTGAGGAAGAAGAAATGTTTTCCGTCTTTAATATGGGCATCGGCCTTGTGCTCGCTGTCAGTCCGGAAACGGCGGCTCCTCTTGTTGAGTGGCTTTCGAAACGAGGCGAACCGGCGTACATCATCGGCGAAGTGGCCGAAGGAGCGGGCGTGTCGTTTGCTGGAGGGGGCCGGGCATGAAGCGGCTGGCGGTGTTCGCTTCAGGAAGCGGCACGAACTTTCAAGCGATCGTGGACGCGGCCAAACGCGGCGATTTGCCGGCTCGTGTGGCGCTTTTGGTCTGCGACCGCCCTGGTGCGAAAGTCATTGAACGAGCGGCGCGCGAAAACGTGCCGGCGTTTGTGTTTTCCCCAAAAGACTACCCGTCCAAAGCGGCGTTTGAGAGCGAGATTTTGCGTGAGCTAAAGGGGCGCCAAATCGACTGGATTGCGTTGGCCGGCTATATGCGCTTGATCGGGCCGACGCTGCTTTCGGCTTATGAGGGGAAGATCGTCAACATCCATCCGTCGCTGTTGCCCGCGTTTCCGGGCAAAGATGCGATCGGCCAAGCGTATCGGGCTGGTGTATCGGAAACGGGCGTTACCGTTCATTACGTCGATGAGGGAATGGATACCGGGCCGGTCATCGCCCAGCGCGTTGTTCCGATCGTGCCGGGCGAGCCGATCGAGGCGCTTGAGGAGCGCATCCATCAAGTCGAACACGAGCTGTACCCGACGGTGTTGCGCATGCTGCTAGGGGAAAAGGAACAACAGGAAGAAAGGATCGAGAACGATGGCAGTGAAACGAGCATTGATCAGCGTGTCCAATAAGGAAGGCGTCATTCCGTTTGCGAAGCAGCTGGCTGAACTTGGCATTGATATCATTTCGACCGGTGGGACGAAACGAGCGCTTGAAGACGCCGGCGTTCCCGTCATTTCGATTTCCGATGTCACCGGCTTTCCGGAAATTTTGGACGGGCGCGTCAAAACATTGCATCCGGCCATTCACGGCGGCATTTTGGCGGTGCGCAGCGATGAGCGCCACCAAGCAGCGCTCGCAGAGCATGGCATTCGCCCGATCGATTTGGTCGTCGTCAACTTGTATCCGTTCCAACAAACGATCGCCAAACCGGATGTGACGCTCGCGGAGGCGATTGAAAACATCGATATCGGCGGCCCGACGATGGTGCGTGCGGCGGCGAAAAACTATGCTGATGTCGCGATTGTCGTCGATCCAGCCGATTATCCGATGGTGATTGAAGAACTGAAAACGACCGGTTCGATCCAAGCAAAAACGCGGCAACAACTGGCGGCGAAAGCGTTCCGCCATACGGCGGCGTATGACGCGATGATTGCGGAGTATTTGACAAACCTCACCGGAGAGAACTATCCGGAAACGCTCACGGTCACGTATACGAAAAAACAATCATTGCGCTATGGCGAGAATCCGCATCAATCGGCAGCGTTTTATGCCAAGCCGCTCGGTGCGGCGTTCTCGATTGCCAACGCGGCACAGCTGCATGGCAAAGAGTTGTCGTACAACAACATTAACGACGCCAATGCGGCGATCAACCTCATTCGCGAATTTCAAGAGCCGGCTGTGGCCGCCATCAAACATATGAACCCGTGCGGCGTCGGCGTCGGCGCGACGCTTCTTGAGGCGTTTACGAAAGCGTACGAAGCGGACCCGGTGTCGATTTTCGGCGGCATTATTGCGGTCAACCGTGAAGTGGACAAAGAAACAGCCGAACGGATGCACGACATCTTTTTGGAAATCGTCATCGCTCCGTCATTCAGCGACGAGGCGTTTGCCATTTTGACGAAAAAGAAAAACATCCGTCTGTTGGCGCTTGATTTTACCGCGCCGGACGTCAAGGAAAAAATGCTCGTTTCCGTCAATGGCGGCTTGCTCGTCCAAGAGGCCGATACGTTCACGCTCGAAGACGCTGAATGGAACGTCGTTACGAAGCGCGAGCCGACCGAGGCTGAGCGCGAACAGCTTCGGTTTGCTTGGAAGGTTGTCAAACATGTGAAATCGAATGCGATTGTACTGGCCAAAAACGGGATGACAGTCGGCGTTGGCGCCGGGCAAATGAACCGGGTCGGCGCGGCCAAAATTGCGATCGAACAAGCCGGGGAACAGGCGGTTGGCGCCGTGTTGGCCTCCGATGCGTTCTTCCCGATGGACGATACGGTCGAGGCGGCGGCGAAAGCCGGCATTACCGCTATCATTCAGCCGGGCGGCTCGATTCGCGACGCGGATTCGATCCGCAAAGCGGATGAATACGGCATAGCCATGGTCTTCACCGGCGTGCGCCACTTTAAACATTAAGCGTGGCAAAGGAGAGGGAGACGATGAATGTACTGGTCATCGGACGAGGCGGGCGCGAGCACGCCATCGCCTGGAAAGCGGCGCAAAGCCCGCTTGTTGGCAGGCTGTATGTAGCGCCGGGAAACCCGGGCATCGCGGACGTGGCGGAACTGGTCCATATTGATGAGCTCGATATTGAGGCATTGGTGCAGTTTGCGAAACAACAGGCGATCGATTTGACGATCGTCGGGCCGGAAGCGCCGCTTGCTTCCGGCATTGTTGACCGTTTTATGGCCGAGGGGCTTCGCATTTTCGGCCCAAGCCAGAGGGCGGCGCTCATCGAAGGAAGCAAGGCGTTTGCCAAAGAGCTGATGAAGAAATACGGCATCCCAACGGCGGACCATGCGGCCTTTACGTCGTACGAAGAGGCGAAAGCTTATATTGAACAAAAAGGCGCGCCGATCGTCATTAAAGTGGACGGATTGGCCGCCGGAAAAGGCGTCACCGTCGCCCAAACGGTGGAAGAAGCGCTTGCCGCGGCGAAGGCAGCGCTTGTCGACGGACAATTCGGCACAGCCGGCAGTCAAGTTGTCATTGAGGAGTATTTAGAAGGGGAAGAATTTTCGTTTATGGCGTTCGTTAACGGCGAGAAGGTGTATCCGCTCGCCATCGCCCAAGACCATAAGCGGGCGTATGACGGAGACGAAGGACCGAACACCGGCGGCATGGGAGCCTACTCGCCGGTGCCGCAAATTTCGGATGAGATGATGGATGCCGCGCTAGAGGCCATTTTGCGGCCGGCGGCGAAAGCGTTGGCGGCGGAAGGACGGCCGTTTCTTGGCGTGCTGTACGCTGGATTGATGGCCACGGCAAATGGGCCGAAAGTGATCGAATTCAACGCCCGCTTCGGCGATCCGGAAGCGCAAGTCGTGCTGCCGCGTCTGAAGACCGATTTGGTGGAAGCGGTACTAGCGGTGATGGATGGAAAAGAGTTGGAGCTTGAATGGACGGACGAGGCGGTGCTTGGCGTCGTGCTGGCAGCTAAAGGTTACCCCGGGGCTTACGAGCGCGGGGCCGAAATCCGCGGGTTGGACCGAATTTCCCCTGATGCGTTGTTGTTCCATGCTGGCACCAAACGAGAAGGCGGCGCATGGTACACCAATGGCGGACGCGTTCTCCTGTTAGCGGCCAAAGGGGAGACGCTCGCAAAAGCGAAGGAAAAAGCGTACGAGCAGTTGGCGGCGATCGACTGCGACGGCTTATTTTACCGGCGCGACATCGGCCGGCGCGCTATCGAACGCGCCTCCGCCGCATATACACGTATGAAAGGGCGATAATGCCGCCGATTAACGCGGCCAATACGAACGACATATCGGTCATATACTCGAGCAGCATGGTGGTTCACTCCTTTGTAGTCGAAGGTGTCCCAAGTATGGGACACCTTTTTTGATGATGTTTGGCTAGTCCACAATGCCAAGCCGCAGATCATTTTGCTTTCTTCTCTTTCGTTGACAGTTGGCACTCTTCATCGGCCGTTTCGATACATAGCAGCACGTATCGCTCACGATGCGAAAAATGTTGCCGAATGACGGTGGAATGGAAGACATCGGCAAAAGCGGTGCGCAACGTCGGACGGATGTCCTCCCTCATGTCGGATTGACGACCGCTTCCTTTTCCTCTTCAAACAGCTGCCGGCGCTGCATATTGTCAAACAGGGCGGTCATCGGACAAAAACGGGTGATCCCTTCTCCGACTTTCATCGCCCCAAGCAAAGCGGCCCACAAATAGGATGTGCACCATGGCCGCCGGGCGAGGCGGGCGGTGGCCCAGGCGATGACAGTCAGGCCAACCGTGATGCGAATGAATGCGTTCACAATGCCGATATTCGCCATCGGTCTGTCCCCTCCTTATATTTTTATTGTGAAAGTCGCTTTTGTGCGTTAAAATGGTTGTATGGAACGATTAGGAAACAAGGGACGGGGTGTCAATGGGCGAACAACGTTACCGATGGAAAGGCAGCGAACTGCGTGCACAAGCAGCGGTGATTGATGGCAAACAATCGCCGACGAAAGTATTGGTGAACGCCACATATTTGCATTCGTATTTTCGTGAATGGGTAAAAGGAAACATATGGATCCATGGCGACCGCATCGTGTATGCCGGAGAGCGTCTTCCCGATCGTGTCGACGAGGCGTGTGAGATCGTCGACTGCCGTGGGTACGTGCTCGTTCCCGGCTACATTGAGCCGCATGTTCATCCATTTCAATTATATAATCCCCATTCGTTTGCTCGTTATGCAGCGGCGCACGGAACAACAACGCTCATCAACGATAACTTGTTTTTGCTTTTGCAGCTCGATGATGAAGACGCGCTTTTATTTTTACAAGAAATGAATGCGCTTCCAACGTCGATGTATTGGTGGTGCCGGTTTGATGGGCAAACGGAGCTCGAGCGCGAAGAGGAACAAGTGTCCAATGCTCGGATCAAGCGCTGGCTTGACCAAGAGGCGGTGCTTCAAGGCGGTGAGTTGACCTCATGGCCAAAAGTGGCGAGCGGCGATGACATCATCTTGTATTGGATGCAAGAAGCGCATCGGCGGCGCCGCAAAATTGAAGGGCATTTTCCGGGGGCGTCGGAAAAGACGCTTGTCAAAATGGCGCTCTTTGGCGCAGATGGCGATCATGAGGCAATGACGGGAAAGGAAGTGCGCATGCGCCTTTGGCACGGCTATACCGTCGCGCTTCGGCATTCCTCGATTCGCCCGGATTTGCCGGTGCTGCTTGAAGAGATGAAAGCGCTTGGCATCCGGCATTATGATAAATGCTTGTTGACGACGGATGGCTCGCCGCCGGCGTTTTATGAGAATGGGGTGATCGATTGGCTGATCCGCATCGCGATCGAGCATGGCGTGCCGGTGATCGATGCCTATGCGATGGCGACGATCAACGCTGCCCGCCACTACGGCATCGAGCATCTTCACGGCAGCATTGCCACCGGCCGCATCGCTCATATCAACTTTTTGCGCTCGGCTCACGATCCGACGCCGGCGCAAGTGCTCGCCAAAGGCGAATGGGTGAAGCGCGATGGAGAAGCGCCGCCTCTCTGGCCGGCGCCGGAATGGTCTCGGTTTGGCATTCGGCCGCTTTCGTTGTCATGGGAGCTTGAATGGGATGATTTGCAATTTTCGATGCCGATGGGGCTGCGCATGGAAAACGCCGTCATTTTAAAACCGTATTCCGTGTCGATCGATACGTCGCGCGACCGTTTAGGGCATGACCATGATGAGTGTTTTCTGGCCTTGTTTGACCGAAACGGCCGCTGGCGCGTCAATACGATGTTAAAAGGTTTTTCATCGGTGCTTGGCGGGCTGGCGAGTTCTTACTCGAACACCGGGGATTTGATTTTGATCGGCAAGCATAAGGAAGATATGATGCTCGCCTTCCGGCGGATGAAGGAGATCGGCGGCGGCATTGTGCTCGCTGAGGACGGAGAGATTTTGTTTGAGCTCTCGCTTCCTTTAGGCGGCATGATGTCCTCCTTGGAGGTGGATGAATTGATCAACGAAGAAAAAACGTTCGTCCGTTTGTTGCGCGAGCGTGGATATCCGTTCGAAGACCCGGTGTATTCGTTGCTCTTTTTGCAATCGACCCACCTGCCGTATGTGCGCGTCACCCAACGCGGCATTTATGATGTGATGCACAAAACGGTACTCTTTCCTTCGATAATGCGGTAAAATAAAAAAGAAAAGGTTGTGTGTCCATTGAAACATTGGCTGTTCGTCATCAGCTGCGCGGCATTGTTGTTGTTAGGGGGCTGCACGACCAAAAGCGAGCCGAAGCAGGCTGAACCAGCCAAACCGGCTCCTCGGCAGGAGCAGCCGTCCAAGCCTCCGGCGGAGGAAAAACAAACGTTCCCGCTGACGGGGCTGCCGGCGAAAGGGAACATCCATCAACGGGTCGTCGGCGTGATGATCAACAATCACCCGAAGGCGCGGCCGCAATCGGGGCTTCGTGCGGCGGACATCGTGTATGAGGTGCTTGCCGAGGGCGATATCACCCGTTTGTTGGCGTTGTACCAAAGCGAATTGCCGGAGCGGGTCGGACCGGTGCGAAGCGCGCGTGATTACTATATTGACTTGAGTGAAGGCTACCATGCACTGTATGTATGTCACGGCTGGAGTCCGGAGGCGAAAGCGCGTCTTGAGGGAGGCGGAATCGACTATTTGAACGGATTGTTTTACGACGGCACATTGTTTCAGCGCGTCCCGTTCCGCAAGGCGCCGCACAACTCATACATTTCATTCGCCAACATCGAAAAAGGAGCGAAACAAAACGGGTATGCTTGGACGGACCACGTTGCCCCGCTATCGTTTCGCACCGATGAGCCGAGCGGCCAAAAGGTCGAGACGGTTCACATCGCCTATTCGCATCGCGCCTATGCCCAGGTTGAATACCAATATGTTCCTGAACAAAAGGGGTATTACCGGTACAGCGGCGGCGAGCAAACGATCGATTATGATACGCATAAGCCGGTTGTCGTGCAAAACGTCATGATTATCGCTGCCCGGCATCGAGTCATCGATAGCCACGGACGGCGCGACATCGACCTCGCCTCCGGTGGCAAGGGGTACTTGCTGCAGGGCGGCGTCATGCAGCCGATCGAATGGAAAAACGTCGACGGCCGGCTGCTGCCGTACCATAACGGGGCTCCGATCGGATTCGTGCCGGGAAAAACGTGGATCAATATCGTGCCGGAACTGGCGATCGTCCAGTGGAAATCATAACCGCCTTGTCTGTTGCAAGGCAAAGGGGCGGTGGATTCGCAGATTGGTTGGCTACAACATTTTTCCCGCCAAAACGCAAGGAGGAAGCAGCTATGCAAATTGACAAACTGCGCGGCAGAGAGTTGGATCAACTGTTTAAAGCGATTTTATCGCTGCGCGATTTAGAAGAGTGTTACCGTTTTTTTGATGATTTATGCACCGTGAATGAAATCCAGGCGCTCGCCCAGCGGCTCGAGGTCGCCCGCATGCTGCGCGAAGGATATACGTATCACAAAATCGAAACGGAAACCGGAGCGAGCACGGCGACGATTTCGCGCGTCAAGCGCTGCCTCAACTACGGCAATGATGCTTACGCCATGGCGCTCGATCGCATTAAAGAGGAGCAACAGCAAGAAGAGAAAGAAGCCAACGAAGCGGTCACAGACTGACGCGGCAAGGAGATTCCTTCCATTTGCAAAGGAACTCCTTTTCTTTTTGCGGATTTGTTATAATGGAACAATGGAGACGGAGTGGAGGGTTGCCGCTATGGAGGAGATTCGCGCTTGGCGCCATGTGTTTAAACTCGACCCGAATAAACCGATTGATGACGAGCGCCTTGAGCGCCTTTGCGAGTCGGGAACGGATGCCGTCATCGTCGGCGGAACCGACGGGGTGACCATCGACAACGTGCTTGATTTATTGGCTCGCATCCGCCGTTTTTCGGTGCCATGCGCGCTCGAAGTCACCGACGTCGAAGCGCTGACGCCGGGATTTGACGTATATTTGGTTCCGATCGTGTTAAACAGCCGGCAGGCGGAGTGGATCATCGGCCGTCATCACGAGGCGGTGAAACAATACGGTGATATGATGAACTGGGATGAGATTGCCGCAGAGGGCTATTGCATTTTAAATCCGGAATGCAAGGCCGCCAAGCTGACGAGAGCCGATACGGAGCTTGACGTCGACGATATTGTGGCCTATGCCCGTTTGGCTGAGCATTTGTACAAGCTGCCGATTTTTTACCTTGAGTATAGCGGAGTTTATGGAGATCCGTCTGTCGTGGAAAAAGTGAAACAAGCGCTTGATCAGACGCAGCTGTTTTACGGCGGCGGCATCACAACTCCTGAGCAGGCGGAGCATATGGCGCGCTATGCCGATACGGTGGTCGTCGGCAACGCGATTTACGACGCGTTCGAACAGGCGTTGGCGACGGTGGCGGCGGTGAAGCAGATGGCTGGTCAACGCAACGGCGATGACGGAAAATAGAACATATGTTTTGTTGGTGGTGGACATGATGAATTTTTTATCGGAAAAGCTGCTTGCGCATTTAAACAAAGAGCAGCAAGAAGCCGTTAAAACGACAGAAGGCCCATTGCTCATCATGGCGGGAGCGGGCAGCGGAAAAACGCGCGTGCTGACGCACCGGATCGCCTATTTGATGGCGGAAAAACAGGTGGCGCCGTGGAATATTTTAGCCATTACGTTTACGAACAAAGCGGCGCGTGAAATGAAGGAGCGGGTGCAGGCGCTCTTAGGCGGGGCGGCGGAAGACGTGTGGATTTCGACGTTCCATTCGATGTGCGTCCGCATGTTGCGCCGCGACATTGACCGCATCGGCATCAATCGCAATTTTTCCATCCTTGACCCGACGGATCAGCTTTCGGTCATCAAAGCGATTTTGAAAGACAAAAATATCGATCCGAAAAAATTTGAGCCGCGGACGATTTTAGCGACGATCAGCGGGGCGAAAAACGATTTGCTCACGCCCGAGCAATTCGCAAAGCGGGCATCGACGTACTACGAAAAGATCGTCGGCGACGTGTATCAAGAGTATCAACAGCGCCTTCTCCGCAATCATTCACTCGATTTCGACGATTTGATCATGACGACGATCCACTTGTTTGACCGCGTGCCGGATGTGCTTCAATATTACCAGTATAAGTTCCAGTACATCCATATCGATGAGTACCAGGATACGAACCGCGCTCAATATACGCTGGTGAAAAAGCTCGCAGACCGGTTTCAAAATATTTGCGCCGTCGGCGATGCCGACCAGTCGATTTACCGGTGGCGCGGGGCGGACATTCGCAATATTTTATCGTTTGAGCGCGACTACCCGAACGCGAAAGTCATTTTGCTTGAACAAAACTACCGCTCGACGAAACGCATTTTGCAGGCGGCAAATGAAGTCATTGCGCATAACGTCAATCGAAAACCAAAGCGGTTGTGGACGGAAAACCCGGAAGGGAAGCCAATCGTCTATTATGAAGCGATGAACGAAGTGGACGAAGCGCAATTTGTCGCCCGCCGCATTCAAGAGGCGGTTGAGAGCGGGGAGCGCCGCTACCGCGATTTTGCCGTGCTTTATCGGACGAACGCCCAGTCGCGCGTCATCGAGGAAATGTTTTTAAAAGCGAACATTCCGTACCAAATCGTCGGCGGCTTAAAGTTCTATGACCGGAAAGAAATTAAAGACATTCTCGCTTACTTGCGCGTCATCGCCAACCCCGATGACGATTTGAGCTTGCTTCGCATCATCAACGTGCCAAAGCGTGGCATCGGCGCCTCTACGATCGACAAACTTGTCCGCTATGCGGCCGAGCATGAGCTGTCCTTGTTTGAAGCGCTCGGCGAGCTGGAGATGATCGGCTTCAGCGCGAAGACGGCCGGGGCGCTCGCCGCGTTTCGCGGACAGCTTGAGCAATGGACGCAGTTGCAAGAATACGTTCCGGTGACGGAACTTGTGGAGGAAGTGCTCGACCAATCGGGCTACCGCGAGATGCTCAAGGCGGAACGGACGATTGAAGCGCAAAGCCGGCTTGAGAACTTGGACGAGTTTTTGTCGGTGACGAAGCATTTCGAAAATGTAAGCGACGATAAATCGCTCGTCGCCTTTTTAACCGACTTGGCGCTCATTTCTGATTTGGACGAGCTGAATGGGACAGATCAGGCGGCCGAGGGCGATGCCGTCGTCTTCATGACGCTGCACGCCGCCAAAGGGCTTGAGTTTCCGGTCGTGTTTTTGATTGGCATGGAAGAAGGCATTTTTCCGCATCTTCGTTCACTGGAGAATGAGGATGAAATGGAAGAAGAGCGGCGGCTGGCGTATGTCGGCATCACTCGGGCCGAGGAAGAGCTCGTATTGACGAACGCGCAAATGCGGACGCTGTTTGGCAACATCCAAATGAACCGGCCGTCGCGCTTTTTAGATGAGATTCCCGCGCATTTGCTGGAGACGGTCTCGCGTGGGAAACCGTCTGTTTCCCGTTCAGCGTCCGCTCGCTTGCAGGCAGGCGGCGCCATCAGGGTGTGGAAAGTCGGAGACCGGGCGAACCATCGGAAATGGGGAATCGGTACGGTTGTCAGTGTCCGTGGCGAAGGTGACGACCAAGAACTCGATATCGCCTTCCCGAGCCCGATCGGCATTAAACGTCTGCTCGCTAAATTTGCGCCGATTGAGAAAGTATAGAAAGGAGAACGGGTGAACGTATGGACCGCCAACAAGCCGAACGGCGCGCGGCCGAGCTGCGCGAACTGCTGCACCGCTATGGCTACGAATATTATGTGCTCGACCGGCCGTCCGTCCCGGACGCCGAGTATGACCGGCTCATGCAAGAGTTGATGGCCATCGAGGAACAGTATCCGGAATTGAAAACGAGCGACTCGCCGACCCAGCGCATCGGCGGCCCTCCGCTTGAGGCGTTTCGCAAAGTGACGCATGTTGTTCCCATGATGAGTCTCGCGAACGCGTTTGACGAAGGGGATTTGCGCGATTTTGACCGCCGCGTCCGCCAAGAGGTCGGCGAAGCAGCGTACGTGTGCGAGTTGAAAATCGATGGTCTCGCTGTCTCCGTCCGCTATGAAGATGGTTATTTCGTCCAAGGGGCGACGCGCGGCGACGGAACGACCGGCGAGGACATTACGGAAAATTTGAGAACGATCCGTTCACTGCCGCTTCGGCTGAAGGAGCCGGTGTCGCTGGAGGCGCGCGGCGAGGCGTTCATGCCGAAAGCGTCGTTTTTGCGCTTGAATGAGGAGCGAAAAGCCCGAGGCGAGGAGCTGTTTGCCAACCCGCGCAACGCTGCGGCTGGCTCGCTCCGCCAGCTCGATCCGAAAGTGGCGGCGTCGCGCCAGCTCGATTTGTTCGTTTATGGTTTGGCCAATGCTGAAGAGCTTGGCATTGAGTCGCACAGCGAGGCGCTCGACTACTTACAGGCGCTTGGGTTTAAAGTGAATCCCGAGCGGCGGCGCTGCGCCAACATCGATGAGGTGATCGCCTTCGTCAACGAGTGGCACGAAAAACGGCCGCAGCTGCCGTACGAGATCGACGGCATCGTCATTAAAGTCGACTCGTTCGCCCAACAGCGGGAGCTTGGTGCGACGGCAAAAAGCCCGCGCTGGGCGATCGCCTACAAATTCCCAGCCGAGGAAGTGGTGACGACGCTCATCGGCATTGAGGTGAACGTCGGCCGCACGGGCGTCGTCACTCCGACAGCGATCTTAGAGCCGGTCCGCGTCGCCGGCACGACCGTGCAGCGCGCCACTCTTCATAATGAAGATTTTATACGGGAAAAAGACATTCGCATCGGCGATGCGGTCATCATTAAAAAAGCGGGCGACATCATCCCGGAAGTGGTCGGCGTCGTCGTCGACCGGCGCGACGGGGATGAAACGCCGTTTGTGATGCCGACGCATTGTCCGGAATGCGAAAGCGAGCTCGTCCGCCTAGATGGAGAAGTGGCGCTCCGTTGCTTAAACCCGAAATGCCCGGCCCAGCTGCGCGAACGGCTCATCCATTTTGCCTCAAGAGCAGCGATGAACATTGAAGGGTTGGGCGAAAAAGTCGTCACCCAACTGTTTAACGCTGGCCTCGTCCACGATGTCGCCGATTTGTACCGGCTGACGAAAGAACAGCTCATCGGTTTGGAACGGATGGGCGAAAAGTCAGCAACCAACTTGCTTGCAGCGATTGAGGCATCGAAGCAAAACTCGCTCGAGCGGTTGCTGTTCGGTCTTGGCATCCGCTACGTCGGAGCGAAAGCCGCCCAACTTTTGGCTGAGCATTTTGAAACGATGGAGCGGCTGGAAAAAGCGACGAAAGAGGAATTGATGGCCGTGCCGGAAATTGGCGAGAAAATGGCGGACTCGATCATCGCCTTCTTTTCCCAGCCAGAAGCGGCCGAGCTGCTCCATGAGCTGCGGCTTTACGGCGTCAACATGGCATACAAAGGGCTGAAGCGGGCGGCTGAAGCGCCTGCTGACTCCGCCTTCGCCGGCAAAACGGTCGTCTTGACCGGCAAACTCGCGTCGATGTCGCGCAATGAGGCAAAAGAAGAGATTGAACGGCTCGGCGGGCGCGTCACCGGCAGCGTCAGCCGCAGCACCGACATCGTCATCGCCGGTGAGGACGCCGGATCGAAGCTGGAGAAAGCCCAGCAGCTTGGCATTGAGATTTGGGACGAATCACGATTTTTGCAAGAGATCAGCAGGGGGAAACGATGAAACGAATCTCACCACTTCGCAGTTTGGTTGCCTGCCGTTGGACGAATCGGGCCCGAAAGCGGTTGGCCGCTGTCGGCCTCGCTTCGATTTGTTTGTTGTCTGCGTGTGCGCCGAAGTTTGACAAAGGTGAGGAAGTCGTGCAAGACAAAGGCAGCAAACAGCAAGAAGCCGTCATCCCGAAATACAACATTGCCGACTCGTATTACCGCGTCATCCTTCCGTTCAAACCGTCCGGGGCCCGTGGGGAGGTCGTCAATGATTTAAATACGCGCCTTGATGTCGACGAATTTGAGACGGGGCTCATGCGCTTGGCCACTGAGCAGTTTCCGTCGGATGAGTACTTGTTCCAAGAGGGGCAATATTTAGACAGCGAGACGGTTGGAAAATGGCTCGCTCGCAAGAAGACGACTCGCCAGCTGAAGGAAGAGAAAATGAAGCCGGAAGACAACATCGGCTTAAACCCACCGATCAGCGACACGGGAACAAACGAACAAAAAAACAAACAAAGCCCGATTTATTTGGCGAGCATTTTGGAACATGATTATTTGGTGAAGATCGACAACGACAAAGTGAAGCTCGGCGGCATCGCTATCGGCCTGGCGTTAAACTCCGTCCACTATTATTCGACCGAGCAAGGCTATCCGCGGGAGGTCAAAATCAAAGACGATGTCATCGAACGGGAAGGAAAGCGGATCGCCGCCGAGGTGCTGAAGCGGCTGCGGAGCATGAAAGGGCTTGGGAACGTGCCGATTACGATCGCCCTGTACAAACAAGCGCCCCGTTCATCTGTTGTTCCAGGCCACTTTTTCGCCGTCGCCCATGTCGATGAAGGAAGCAGCACCATCGATGATTGGGAGGCGGTGAACGAGGAATATTATTTATTCCCGTCTGATGAGGCGGAAGAAAACCACCGCGACGATTGGCTGAAATTCAATAATTTTAAATCAGACGTTGAGGACTTTTTCCCGAACTACACCGGCATCGTCGGCAGAGGGCTGTATGTCAACGACCAGCTTCAGAAGTTAACGATCAACATTACGATGCCGTTTTACGGCAAAGCGGAAGTGATCGGCTTTACCCAATACGTGACCGGCTTGGTGATGGAAAAATTCCCGGACTACATCACCGTCAACGTCTACATCGCCTCGGCCGGCCAGCCGGAAAGCCTCATCGTGCGCCAGGCGAAAGCAGACGAGCCGTTTGTGCATATTTATCAATGACAACGTGCCACATCCCCTCTGGACGAGCCAGAGGGGATGTGTTTTTTGCGATGTTGCGGTTCGAAAAGGCTGGTGTAAACGGATTCGGTGGCAGCCTGTCGGTGTGATTTGCCGGATGGGGGACAGACTGATAAAATAATGAAGACCTAGATGCGAGTAAAGGTGTGTCACGATCATGAAAGCCATCTGTGTGTTTTGCGGATCAAGTTATGGACAAAGCGTAAAATACAAGGAAGCGGCGAAAGAGCTCGGAACGTTTTTAGCCCGAAGCGGCATGACGCTCATTTATGGCGGCGGAAAACGCGGCTTGATGGGGGAAGTCGCGGAGGCGGCGCTTCGGCATCAAGGGCGCGTGGTTGGGGTCATTCCACAATTTTTGAAGGACCGGGAAGTGGCGCATAATCGATTGAGCGAACTGTTGGTCGTCGATACGATGCATACGCGCAAAGCGAAAATGTATGAGTCGGCCGACGGGTTTATCGCCCTGCCAGGAGGGTACGGGACGTATGAAGAGCTGTTTGAAGTGCTCTCATGGTCGCGCGTCGGCCTCCACCAAAAACCGATCGGCCTGCTCAACGTGGACGGGTTTTTCGACCCCCTTCTTCATTTGCTTCGGCATACAGTCGAAAACGGATTTGCCGCGCCGGAAGATCTCGATCTGATTGTCAGTGCTGAGGATGTTTCGACGCTGTATGAGCGGATGAAGACGTTCCGCCATCATCGCTGTTCTGGAACATGAAGGAACGGGTTGCCGCTTCCTGCTAAGCTGGCAAATTGTTCACTTCATAAGCGGCTCGGATGCCGGATTCAATGGCGCCTTGAATCCATCCGTGGTGGGTGGAAGCGTGTTCCCCGGCAAAATGCACCCTTCCTTCGGGAGCGGCGATATACGGCGACAGCTCCGTCACTTGATTCGGCTTCATCATCGTGAAGGCGCCGCCTGAGTACGGATAGCGAACCCAGCTATGGCTTGTTCCGGTTTCAAATTCACGGTACACTTGTTCGCCATGGAGGACAGCTAAGTTTTTGAGCGTGTATTCAAGCCGCTCTTCATCGCTTAAGCTGTCCCACGGGATCGTGTCGTCTTCCCACGTATAGCTGGCCAATACGACGCCAGGCCCTGCCGTGCCGATGCCTTGGCTCGGATATTGAGTGTATCGAATCGGCAAGTCCGAGACCGTTTTGCCGCCGAACATCCCTTCTTTTTCCCAAAATCGTGTTTTAAATTGGATGCCGGTTTTCGTCGAGCCGACGTAATGCAGTTCGCGGATCGCTTTCCATTTGTTTTCGGAAAACGAATGGCGCGGCTCCATTTCGATAAACTGCAAAATCGAAAACGGGATGGTGACGATCACGCGATCTGCGGTGATTTGAAACGGCTGGAGAATTTTTGTATGGGTGGCGTGGATGGTGACGCCGTTTTCGTGCTGGACGATTTTTTGCACTTTATGGCTAAAGAAAATCTCGTCCTTCAGCTGCGGCAAAAAAGCTTTGGGAAGCCGATCGTTGCCGCCGACAATTTCATAAAAGCGAATATTCGGCGTAAACAGCACCATCAGTTCGCGCAGCATCTCCAGAAACGAAAGTTCAGGGAATCCTTCTAACGAGAGAACGGCTTTGATCATATCGATGGCTCCCACGGACAACGGTAGACCGAATGGGTTGTAGCGCAAATAGGCGTCCAGCGAGTAGCGGTCGAGCTGTTCAATGACAATCGGCCAATGTTTTTCCGGATTTTGTTCGATGAATTGAATGACCGGACGAATCGCCATCTGCAATAATTGGGAAGCGGTTTTGCCTCGTTCATGCGGGGCGACCGGAAAGCCAAAGAGGTCGGGATGCCGCTCATATTCACCAAGGCGCGCTTTCACGCCGCGAAAATACAGAATGTCGCGCGGAGTGCTGTTGATAAACGGGTGAAGCGGCAAGTTGAATTTTTTGATGTATTCCAATGTCAATTGATGGGTGTGCGGGATGCGCATGGCGCCAGCTTCAAGATACTGGTCGTCGCGAAAGTTGGAGCGGAGCGTGTAGATTCGGCCGCCGACCCGCTCGGACGCTTCAAGAATCGTGATGCGATGGCCGGCTTGCTTCAGCAATGACGCTGCGACAAGTCCGGCCATTCCGGCGCCGATAATGACGATGTTTTGAGGGGTGGATGTTTTCGTCAACCCATTTCGGATGATCGCAATCATCGTTTCCATTGGGAGTTTCGGAAACACATAAGGATGTGCCACGTTTGAATCCCCCTTTGCCGTTTTCACCGCGCGAGGATGAAGGTGCGGTTATTCCATCTTATTCCGCGGCAAAGGGGAGTATGTGAGAATAGGAATGCCCGTCACGGCCTGGAAACGATATACGTCCCGCCATCGATTTCGATGCGGCGCTGCTCCTGCATGCCCACAAGCCGGCACAAAAAAGGGCGCGTTGACGGTCGATGGTCGGCTTCATAAAAACAAAGGGCGATGCCGCCGACGGCTAGTTCAGCGTACGCCCCTGCCTCATCGCGCCCAAAGCGAGGGACAGGAAGGCCAAACAGCCGCCGATACGCGTCGATGGCGCGGCGAAGGTCAAGCGTATAGACGCCGATGGACGACAAAGAAGAAGCCCCGATTCGATGGTGCATGAGCGGCGCCAGCTCGTTCATCCGCACGTCATCACCGTCGCCCCATTGGATGAAAAACGGATAGCGAAATGCACCGTCTGTGTCGTCTTCGATAAACAGCATCGACCATGTCAGCCGCTTGCCGTCATCGCGCTCGCGGCTGCCGGGGAGCGGACCGATTGGGGTAAACCCGTTTCGTTTGAGATGTGCCGCCACCGCTCCGATGTTGTTCGTGCGGAAGGCAAATTGGGAGAAGCCGTTTCCTTCTTGGCGGTCGGCGACAAGCTGGGCGATGAGCGGATTTCCGCATGTTTTCGCCGTCTGCTCATCGGCGATGCCGATCCACTCAATGTAGCGCAAATGCTCGAAGCAGCATAATGCGTTATACGTTCCCCATGACGGATGGCGGCCGCCGTGGATGGCTGTAAACCCCCATTGTTCAAACGCCGTTTTCGCTTGCTCCGGTCGTTCGGTTAAGTGGACGAGATGGTCAAACGCGACATTCATGGCGGCGACCTCCTCCTAGATGGAATCGATCAGCGGAACAACATTTCTTTCAGCTTGTAAATGATTCGTTCGTTGTCGACGGTGCGGTGGGCGATAAAATTCAAGTCCAGCTTGATGTCTTCGATTTGGGCAGCCAATTGTTCGTAACGGGAGTCCATTTTTTGTTCGAGGCGGTCCACCGTTTGTTTCAATGAGGCAAATTCCTGGTGAAGCTGGTGGACGTCAGCGGCGAGAGCTTCCAGTTTGGCGTCTGTTTCGTCTTGGCGGTGGAGAAGAGCGGCCACGATGCCGTTCAATTCCTTTTGCCCGGCGCGAAGCGAATCTTGTTCTTGACGCAGACGCTGTTGTTCCAAACGGATTTCCTGCTGCTCTTTTCGGATTTCTTGTTGTTCTTTTCGAATTTCTTCTTGTTCCTGGCGAATGGCGATTTGTTCCCGCTCGAGCCGCTCTTGGCCTTCCACGAGCTTTTGCAGCGTCCCGTCCATCGCGTTCAAGCGGTCAAGCACTTGGGCGAGCAAAGCGTCACTCATCGTCATTATTCCCCCTTTTTTGTCCGTTATGGCCATTATAGTACATATGTTCGTTTTCGTCAACGGGCAACTAGGCAAAAGAGGGCCAGACGGTTGCTTTATTTCCTAAACGTTTGGTATCATCATAGTATTGTGGAAGGTCGACCATGTCGGAGGTGAATACAATGTCGCGAATTTCGATTGAACAAGTGAAACATGTCGCCGATTTGGCGCGGTTGGCGATTACGGATGAAGAGGCCGAGATGTTTACGAAACAGCTCGATGCGATTATTACGTTTGCCGAGCAGCTGAATGAATTGGATACGGAGAACGTTCCGCCGACTTCGCACGTGCTTGATATGAGAAACGTGATGCGCGAGGATATTCCAGAACCGGGGCTGCCGCGCGAAGAAGTGTTGAAAAACGCGCCAGATCAGCAAGACGGCCAGTTCCGTGTGCCGGCCATTTTAGAGTAAGGAGGGGGATTTATGTCGCTTTTTGACCATTCCGTGTCAGAATTACATACGTTGCTGAAGAAAAAAGAAGTGTCGATTTCCGATTTAGTCGACGAATCGTACCGCCGCATCGATGAAGTGGAAGAGAAAGTGCAAGCGTTTTTAACATTAAATGAAGAACAGGCGCGGGCGAAAGCGAAAGAGTTGGATAACCAGCTCGCCAAAGGCGAAGAAACGAACCCGCTGTTCGGCTTGCCGATCGGCATTAAAGACAACATCGTCACAAAAGGGCTGCGTACGACATGCGCCAGCAAAATTTTGTACAACTTTGACCCGATTTACGACGCCACTGTCATGGAGCGGTTGAATGCCGCAGGGACGATCACGATCGGGAAGTTGAACATGGACGAGTTCGCCATGGGCTCGTCGACGGAAAACTCCGGGTTTCAGCTGACGCGCAACCCGTGGGACTTAGAGCGCGTTCCGGGCGGCTCAAGCGGCGGTTCGGCGGCGGCGGTGGCGGCCGGCGAAGTGCCGTTTGCTTTAGGTTCTGATACGGGCGGTTCGATCCGCCAGCCGGCGGCGTTTTGCGGGGTCGTCGGGTTGAAACCGACGTACGGACGCGTCTCGCGCTTCGGGCTTGTTGCGTTTGCGTCGTCGCTGGACCAAATCGGCCCGATTACGCGCACGGTCGAAGACAACGCGTATGTATTGCAAGCGATCGCGGGCGTCGACCCGATGGATTCGACTTCAGCGAACATTCCAGTGCCGAACTATGTGGAGGCGTTAACGGGCGATATCAAAGGGTTGAAAATCGCTGTGCCGAAAGAATATTTAGGTGAAGGCGTCGATGAAGGCGTGCGCCAGTCAGTGCTTGCGGCGCTTGCCGTGCTTGAGAAGCTTGGCGCGGCGTGGGAAGAAGTGTCGCTGCCGCATTCAAAATACGCCTTGGCGACGTACTATTTGCTCGCTTCGTCCGAGGCATCAGCGAACTTGGCTCGCTTTGACGGCGTCCGCTACGGCTATCGGACGGACAACGCGAAAAACTTGATCGATATGTATAAACTGACGCGAAGCGAAGGGTTTGGGGCGGAGGTCAAGCGCCGCATTATGCTCGGGACGTTCGCGTTAAGCTCGGGCTATTACGATGCGTATTACAAAAAAGCGCAAAAAGTTCGGACGTTGATCAAGCGCGACTTCGAAAACGTATTTGAACGATATGACGTCATCATCGGCCCGACAACGCCGACGCCGGCGTTTAAAATCGGCGAGAAAACGAGTGATCCGCTGACGATGTACATGAACGACATTTTAACGATTCCAGTCAACCTTGCGGGTGTACCGGCGATTTCTGTGCCGTGCGGCTTTGTTGATGGCTTGCCGGTCGGCTTGCAAATTATCGGCAAGCACTTTGATGAAAGCACCGTCTACCGCGTCGCCCACGCTTTTGAACAAGCGACCGACTACCATAAGCAAAAACCGGTGTTGTAAGGGGGGTTAGGTGATGAACTTTGAAACGGTCATCGGACTTGAGGTGCACGTCGAGCTGAAAACGAAATCGAAAATTTTCTCCAGCAGCCCGAACGCGTTCGGCGCGCCCCCGAACACGCAAACGAACGTCATTGACTTAGGGTATCCAGGCGTGCTGCCGGTGTTGAACCGACAGGCGGTCGAGTTTGCGATGAAAGCGGCGATGGCGTTAAACTGCGAAATCGCGACCGAGACGAAATTCGACCGCAAAAACTACTTTTATCCGGACAACCCGAAAGCGTACCAAATTTCGCAATACGATCAGCCGCTTGGCCGAAATGGCTGGATTGAAATTGAAGTAAACGGAAAAAAGAAAAAAATCGGCATCACCCGCATCCATCTCGAAGAAGACGCCGGCAAGCTGACGCATACGGGCGACGGCTATTCGCTCGTGGATTTTAACCGTCAAGGGACGCCGCTCATTGAGATCGTCTCCGAGCCAGACATCCGCTCGCCGGAAGAAGCGTACGCCTACTTGGAAAAATTAAAAGCGATCATCCAATATACCGGCGTTTCCGACTGCAAAATGGAAGAAGGGTCGCTTCGCTGCGACGCCAATATTTCGCTTCGCCCGCTCGGTTCGGACAAGTTCGGTACAAAAACGGAATTGAAAAACCTCAACTCGTTCAACTTCGTCCGCATGGGGTTGGAATACGAAGCGAAGCGGCAGGAGAAAATTTTGCTCTCGGGCGGCGTCATCCGTCAAGAAACGCGGCGCTTTGATGAAGCGACGAAAACGACCGTTTTGATGCGCGTCAAAGAAGGTTCGGAAGACTACCGCTACTTCCCAGAGCCGGACTTGGTGATGCTCTATATTGACGACGAATGGAAAGAGCGCGTCCGCGCCTCGATTCCGGAGCTGCCGGACGCCCGCCGGAAGCGGTATGTCGAAGAGTGGGGCTTGCCGGAGTATGACGCCAAAGTGCTCACACTGACAAAAGAAATGGCCGACTTCTTTGAAGCGACCGTCGCAAACGGCGCCGATCCGAAACTGGCGTCGAACTGGCTCATGGTCGAAGTATCCGGGTACTTAAACGCCGAGCAAAAAGAGCTCCATGACATCGCCTTGACGCCGGAAAGCTTGGCTGGAATGATCAAACTCATCCAAAACGGCACGATTTCGTCGAAAATCGCCAAAAAAGTGTTCAAAGAACTCGTCGAACACGGCGGCGATCCAGAGAAAATCGTCAAAGAAAAAGGGCTCGTGCAAATTTCCGACGAAGGAGCGCTGCGCAAAATCGTGCTCGAAGTGCTCGACGCCAACCCGCAGTCGGTCGAAGACTATAAAAACGGCAAAGACCGCGCGCTTGGCTTCCTCGTCGGCCAAGTGATGAAAGCGACGAAAGGACAAGCGAATCCGCCGCTTGTCAATAAGCTGTTAGTAGAGGAAATTGGAAAACGATAATGAAACAATAGGAGGCCTGCCCACCGGCAGGCTCTGTTTTCAATAAAAATTTTTGCACTATTAAAAAAATACAAT
Source organism: Geobacillus thermopakistaniensis (assembly GCF_000498995.1). Classification (NCBI taxonomy): domain Bacteria; kingdom Bacillati; phylum Bacillota; class Bacilli; order Caryophanales; family Anoxybacillaceae; genus Geobacillus; species Geobacillus thermopakistaniensis. Next base: position 44,812 of record NZ_AYSF01000013.1, on the reverse strand, counting down.
TGACAAACGTTGTGATCGAATGATAGATTTTTTATAAGAAAAAACCAATTGATTTAGTAGGATATGAAATCTCGAAGGGTCAAAGAGGGGAGAGGAAACGATGAGCAATGAACAAACCTTCCGCCCGGAGACGCTCGCCATCCACGCCGGGCAAAAACCGGATGCGGAAACGGGCGCGCGGGCGGTGCCGATTTACCAAACAAGCTCATATGTGTTCCGCGACAGCGAGCATGCGGCCAATTTGTTTGGTTTGAAAGAGGAAGGTTTTATTTATACGCGCATTATGAACCCAACGAACGATGTGCTTGAAAAACGGATCGCGGCGCTTGAAGGCGGGATCGGGGCGCTTGCGCTCTCATCAGGGCAGGCGGCGGTGTTTTATTCGATCATCAACATCGCCTCGGCGGGCGATGAAATCGTCTCGTCCTCGTCCATTTACGGCGGCACGTACAACTTGTTCGCCCATACGCTGCGCAAGTTTGGCATTACGGTGAAGTTTGTCGATCCGTCCGATCCGGAAAACTTTGAGCGGGCGATCACCGACAAAACGAAAGCCTTGTTTGCGGAAACGATCGGCAACCCGAAAAACGATGTGCTCGACATCGAAGCGGTGGCCGACATCGCCCATCGCCACGCCATTCCACTCATTGTCGACAACACGGTGGCCAGTCCATACTTATTGCGGCCGATTGAATTCGGCGCCGATATCGTCGTCCACTCAGCGACGAAGTTCATCGGCGGGCACGGCAATTCGATCGGCGGTGTGATTGTGGACAGCGGCAAGTTTGACTGGAAAGGGAGCGGCAAGTTTCCGGAGTTCACCGAACCTGATCCGAGTTATCATGGTTTGGTGTATGTGGACGCCGTCGGCGAAGCGGCGTACATCACGAAAGCGCGCATCCAGCTCTTGCGCGACTTAGGGGCAGCGCTGTCGCCGTTTAATGCGTTTTTGCTTTTGCAAGGATTAGAGACGCTTCACTTGCGGATGCAGCGTCATAGCGAAAATGCGCTCGCTGTTGCTAAGTTTTTGGAAGAGGAAGAAGCCGTCGAATCCGTCAGCTATCCAGGGCTTCCAAGCCATCCGTCACATGAACTCGCGAAAAAGTATTTGCCAAACGGGCAAGGTGCGATCGTTACGTTTGAAATCAAAGGCGGCGTCGAAGCCGGGAAAAAATTGATCGACTCGGTGAAGCTGTTCTCGCATTTGGCCAACATCGGCGATTCGAAATCGCTCATCATCCACCCAGCCAGCACGACGCACGAGCAGCTGACCCCGGAAGAACAGCTGTCCGCCGGCGTCACCCCAGGCCTTGTGCGCCTGTCTGTCGGCACCGAAGCGATCGACGATATTTTGGACGACTTGCGCCAAGCCATTCGCCAGAGTCAGACGGTGGGGGTGAAGTAGTGGATGCACAAGGAAAGCCACCCGCTTGCTGGGTGGCTTTCGTAAGCGCAGAGACAGCCTGTTTTTTTAACTTCCCTCCGAAAGAAGTCTCCTACTTCTAAACGTGAAGGTGCGCCAGCACCAGTGAAAGTGGGAGATGAATTTCGGTTGGCGTTAGCCAACGAATAGGATAGAATATGGCTAGAACGGACACCTTCGGAACGAAGGGAAGCGTAAAGGGTTCTTGTGTGTGGCTTACCGTTCAGCGAACACACACAAGTCGCTTGAAGCCCCCACCTCTAAGCGAAGCGTAGGTGGTGGGTAGTTCACTGGGACATCGTCTTACGGTTCCAGATTGGCTTGGTACGCGTACCATCATGTTTACTAGTCGATGCCGGCTCGTTTCCTCCAGGCAGGCAAGCTGGGAACATGGCTTCCTCAAGGTTTGTGTTTTCATGTTGGGGCCAATGGCCCGTCACAACCCTTTCGGCGTCACTTTCTTTTCGACTTTGCGCAGCAGCCAGTCAAAGGCAATCGCTAAGATCGCCGCAGGAATGGCCCCGGCTAAAATCAAGTTTTTATCGGCGATGCGCAAGCCGCGGTCGATCAAGTCGCCAAGACCGCCGGCGCCGATGAAGGTCGCCAAGGCGGCGACGCCGATCGTCAGCACCGTCGCCGTGCGCACGCCAGCCATAATGACGGGAAGCGAGAGAGGAAGCTCCACCATCCATAAAATTTGCCGCGATGTCATCCCCATCCCTCGGCCAGCGTCCACCAGCGCCGGGTCGACGCCGAGAATCCCAGTGTACGTGTTGCGCAAAATCGGAAGCAAGGCGTACAGCGTCAACGCGATGATCGCCGGCAGTTTGCCGATGCCGAAAATCGGCAGCATAAACCCAAGCAACGCCAAGCTCGGAATCGTTTGGATGATGGCGGCAATGCCGATAATCGGCTCGGCGAGTTTGCGATACCGCGTCAACACCACACCGAGCGGCACGGCTATGACGATCGCAATGCTCATAGCGATGGCGGATAAGAGCACATGTTCTTGAAAGGCGATCCAAATATCATTCTTTCGTTCGATAAACGTCTGCAATAATTCCATCGTATCCCTCCTTGGCGGAAAAGCGGCAGCGGGTGGCTGCCGCTTGGTCATGGGCTGAGACCGAAAACTTGAAAAGGTTTTGGTTCACTAGCGGAACGAATCCCATCGGCAAGCCCGCTTGGAGCGGCCTTGTCTTTTCAAAATGAGACGTGTGATTCAGGCGGGGCGACGGCCGCGGCAACGTTTCTGGCTAGATGACAAGAAACGGGGCGGCATCGTTTTTTCAAGCCCCCATTCGCCCGTCTTCGTTGGCATTAGGCATGTTGCTGGAACGTCCACTCCGCGAGTGCGCGCATCATGCTCGAGCGCGTGATCCCGCCGACGAGCCGGTCGCCGTCCAACACCGGAATGATGCGCACATCCGGGTCTTGGAACAGGGCGGCGACGTTGGTGACGTCCGCTTCTTTCGACAACGTCGTCACATCGTAGTCGGCGATGTCGGCGACTAATAAATGTTCTTCTTGGTAGCGCTGTTCGATTTGTTTTAAGGTGACGATGCCGAGAAAGACCTGCTTTTTATCGACGACGACCAAACTGTCGACCTTTTTCGCTTTCATCAATCGGAACGCTTCGGCCAAGCCGCGCCGCGGCGAGATCGTCGCGACGTCAGCCGACATTAAATCCTCCGCCGTCGGCACGGCCGTATGGCGGATCCGCAGCCGGTCTTCACCAATAAACTCGCGGACAAAGGAGTTCGCCGGCCGCCGAAGCATTTGGTCCGGCGTCGCAAACTGGACGATTTCCCCGTCTTTCATGAGCGCAATCCGATCGGCGATTTTAATGGCTTCATCCATATCATGGGTGACAAAGACGATCGTTTTGTGAATCTCCTCTTGCAAGCGGACGATGTCATCTTGCAGCTGTTCGCGGCTGATCGGGTCAAGAGCGCTGAACGGCTCATCCATCAAAATGATATCCGGTTCTGCGGCCAACGCGCGAACGACGCCGACGCGCTGCTGTTGCCCGCCGCTGAGCTCCGACGGATAGCGATGCTTGAACGTCGCTGGATCCAATCCGACGAGCTCAAGCAATTCGTCAACCCGTTTTTCATAGGCGTGTTTTTCCCACTTTTTTAGTTTCGGCACAAGTGCGATGTTTTCTGCGATCGTCATATGCGGAAACAGCCCGATTTGCTGGATGACGTAGCCGATGTTGCGCCGCAGCTCAACCGGGTCAAGCTGGGAAATGTCTTGCCCATCGATGTACACTTTGCCTGATGTCGGCTCGATCAAGCGGTTGATCATCCGCATTGTCGTCGTTTTCCCGCAGCCGCTCGGCCCGATGAGGGCGACAAGCTCGCCTTTGCGAATTTCAAGATTGATATTTTTTAAGGCGACAAAGCCGTCCTCATACTGTTTCGTGACGTTTTCAAATCGAATCATCCAAATTCCTCGCTTTCTAGTCGATCAGTCCTTCCGCTTTTAAGAAGTCAATCGCCACTTCACGCGGCCGTTTTCCTTCCAAGTTCACTTCGCCGTTTAGTTCCATCATTTTTTCATCGGTCAAAATGTTGGCCAACTTGTTCAGTTTTTCTTCGAGATCCGGGTTGGCATCCAACACTTCCTGGCGGATGATCGGCACGGCGTGGTACGGCGGGAAGTACTGTTTGTCATCTTTCAATACGACCAAATCATATTTTTTTATCCGGGCATCGGTCGTGTAGGCGGTGATGACGTCAATCTCTCCATTTTTCGCTGCTTCGTATTGCAAGTCTGGGTCGATCGTCACTTTTTTCTTGAACTGAAACCCGTACGTATCAACAAGCCCGTCATAGCCGTCGCTTCGCTCAAAAAACTCGGCGTCTGACCCAAAGGTGAGGGAAGACGAATGTTTCGCCAAATCGGAGTACGTTTTCACCCCGAGCTTTTCCGCGAGGTCTCTGCGCATGGCCAAGGCGTAGGTGTTGTTAAACCCGAGTGGTTTGAGCCAAGCGATGTTGTATTTTTCCTTATATAATTTCTTTGTTTCGTTGTAAATTTGTTCGGGCGTCTTTTTAGGATCGTACGGCTGTTTTAAAATGTTCAAATACCCTGTCCCCGTGTACTCGACATACATGTCGACATCGCCATTTTCAATGGCCTGCTGGAGCATAAACGCGCCGCCTAGACTGTCCTTCACTTCCACGTCCAAATCGGTGTTGGCCTTCACATACTCCGCCAGTAAATGCGTCAAAATAACTTGCTCGGTAAACTTCTTCCCACTGATAACAATTTTTCCTTTCGCATCACTCGTTCCGCTGCAGGCCGCTAGTCCAAATACAAGCCCGACAGCGAGCAAAATCATCATCCATTTTCGCAACACAATTCCTCCTTCTTTTTCAGCTGATATCATACAAATGAACGGGGATAAAAAAAGCAGCAAAAGGACGCGGAGGGAGGTGAAAAAGCGTCACAAACAAAGGATACCGTAATTTGGGTGCGGCTGGCAAATTTGGTATCGGCCGATATGTTTGCTTCTCGCTTGCTCTCGCGGCGATGAGCGTTCTCTCCTCCTTGATCCTGAAAAATGCTCGGGAATGCTTGCGAATCCTCCTAGATGCTCCGAATTCGAGATGTTTGCATAAGCCTCGTGTTCATCCATCGATGCGCCAGCCAGGCATGACCCGCGCCGTTCATCGAGAGTGCGGGGTGATGCTACCACTTGCCGCGAGAAGGCCGGCGCCTTGGCAAATGGTCAAGGTGAAGGCTAATCGATAAACACTCGAACAAAAAAGGCAGCTCACGGCTGCCTAGTGAAAAGGGAATAGGTGTTGAACATTTCTCTGAGGGGAACGTGTTACGCATAAACAAGGCGATGAAGGGCGCTTTCCGTTTTGAAGACGCGGGCGTTTAAAACAGAGAGTCCCGCTTCATGTTCGGCGAGGGCAGGCAGCACTTTGTCTTCAAGGATGGATGTGATACGGGTGAGGTCGCCTTTCATATGATGAAGGTCGTGCGCCATCGCCTCGTATTTGGCGGTCAGCACTTCTTGCCTATGGCGGAGCGCTTCAACGATCGCCTTCGTTTCGTTCGTGCGCTCATCAAGCAGGTCGATTCGCCGTGCAAGCGTGTTCGTCTGTTCGTTCAGTTGGGCGACTTGGTGTTCGACGGTGCCCATGCGTTCGTTCAGTTGGGCGACTTGGTGTTCGACGGTGCCCATGCGTTCGCTCAGTTGGGCGACTTGGTGTTCGAGGTTGCTTGTCCGCTCGTTCAGCTGAGTGAATTGTTGCTCAAGGGCGCTCGTCCGCTCATTGAGCTGGGCCATTTGCGCTTCGAGAGCGCCCGTTCGTTCATTAAGGTTGGCCGCCAGCACTTCAAGGGCACCCGTTCTTTCATTGAGATTGGCCACTTGTCCCTCCAAGGCGCCAACCCGCTGCTCGAGCGACTCGACCGCCGTGCGCGTCGCTTTCACTTCATGCAAAATTTCCCGCAGCAACGCTTCCATTCGTTTCACCTCCTTTTCCCCTCTATTTTACAAAAAACGCGCGCCGATGGCGAGAAAAAATAGGAAAACGGTTTTTGCTAGAAAAAGAGCGGAGAAAATCGTTACAATAAACATAGGAAAAAACCGAAGCAAAGGTGGACGGAGATGGACGCCACGTGGTTGAAGCCCATTGTCGAAACAAAATATTTATCGACGGAAAACGCGCACCGCTACCGGGCGATTTTGCGCTATTTCTACATTCAGCACGAGCGGATGCGGCAATATTTGTTTCCGGAAGAAGTGTACGCCTTTTTAAAGCAGCACGAGGAGTTTGCCGATTACACTGAGGAAGAGCTGCAGCAAGACCTCGACCAGCTCGTCAAATGGAACAACTTGATCGCCCGTCAAGAGACTTCTCACGTGCGGACGATTGAAGAGTTTAAGAAAAAGCGGTTCCGCTATCAATGCAGCCCGTACACGGTCGAAATCGAACGGATGATCCGCACGCTCGAGCAGCTTGGGGATTCATTTGGGGGGTCGCTCGAGAGAACGCGGTTTGACCGTTTGTATGCCTCTCTTTCTCGCATGGAAACGATCATCGCCTCTGATTTTCAAGAGCAGCCGGATGAAATGCATCAAGTATGGGAAGAGACGTTCGATTATTTCAAAAAAATCATCCAAAATTCCGCCGACTATATCGCTTATTTGCACGGTGAAAATTTGGAAGAGCGGATGACATCGGAGTCGTTTCTCGTTTATAAAGAGCAGTTTACTGCTTATTTGCGCGATTTTATCGTCGCCTTGCAAAAAACGTCGATGCAGATTGAGCAATTGCTTGAAGACTTGCCGGAAGACGGGGTTCGGCAGTTCATCGAGCATGTCGTCGACTATGAGAGGTCCATCCCTCGCTTTGCCGATGCGCTGCCGCCGCGCGCTGTCCAGATTGAAGAAAAATGGGAGACGTGGCGCAGCCTGTGCGAATGGTTTTTAGGCCGCGATGGGCGCGAGAGCGAGCTTTCGTTTTTGCAATACCAGACGAATGAGGCGATTCGCCGCCTGACGCGCGTCGTGCAACGGCTTGGCGAGCGGCATCACCATTTTCGCAGCCGCAAAGGCGACTACTTGCATTTGGCCCGTTGGTTTTCCCGCCTTGAATCGATTGAAGAGGCGCACTGCCTGTCAGCGGTCGTGTTCGGTTGCTTCCATACGAAACATCTCGTCGCCGATTTCGGGGCGACAGACAACATATACCGCGACGTATGGGACGAGCCGCCAGCCGAGTGGGTGACGAAACCGCGCGTCCGCCATTATGGGGAAAAGAAAAAGCCGCAGGCGATTGAAGACAAAGAACGGGAGAAAGAAGAAGCGCGTCTTCGCTATTTGGAAGAAAAAGCGCGCGAGGAAGCCGAGCTGAAGCAATTTGTGACCGACGGGAAAATCGTGCTTGCCGACCTTCCTGAGGTGACCCCATACGTACGGAAAACGCTGCTCGGCTGGATCGCCAAAGCGATGGGGCGCGAGGGGCAAGCAATGAAGACGGAAAACGGGTGGGTTGTCAACGTGGTGAACAAAGAGGGGACGATTTGCCTTCGCGCAGAAGATGGAGAACTCGTAATGCCGAACTACGAAATTCATGTGCTTTCGCGAGGTGAGTGAGGATGGAAACGGCGTTTGACGACAAGGCGAAAGAGGCGCTCGCCGCGCTGTTCGAACAATTTTGGATCATTCGCGACAAAGAGCCGGATTTGTATCAGCTCGTCCGTGAGCGCGAACATGTGTTGAAAAAGTATGTGGAGGAGAAGTTTGGCTATCGGCTCATCGTTCACCGCTATTTTGCCAAGCTCGAGAAAATTCCCGCCGAACCGGAGCCGTGGATGGGCATCGAGTCGTTTCAAGAGCCGCTTGACTATGCGTTGTTTTGCTGTTTGATGGCGTATTTGGAAGGAAAAGCAGTGGAAGAAAAGTTTTTGCTTTCTGACGTATGTGAAGAAATCCGCGCCATGTACCCGGGTGATCTACCGGTCGATTGGACGAACTATTCGCATCGGCGCGCGCTCATCCGCGTGTTGAAAACGGCGGAACAAATCGGACTCGTCCGCCGGATGGATGGGGAGATTGAGGCGTTCGCCCAGCATGTGGAGGAAGAGGCGTTGTACGAAGTGCCAGTGTTGGCTCGTTATTTTATGCGCACGTATCCGAAAGATTTGTTGCAATATGAATCGATCGACGAATTGCTCGCCGAGGAGTGGAAAGCATCACCGCAAGATTATCGGCGCCATCGCCTGTATCGAAAGCTGTTTTTATCCCCGGCGGTGCACCGGACGGAAGGGGACGAGCAAGACTTTTACTACTTGCGCAACTTCCGCCATCGGCTGCGGGATGATATCGAAGCGCATACGCCGTTTCGGTATGAATTGTACAAAAACGCCGCCATGTTGACGCTTCCCGAACGGCAGGCGCCGTACACCGTATTTCCTGATCAGAAAGGAACGTCGGAGGTCATCCTTCATTTTGCCGCCTTGGTGCGCGAGCGGCTTGGGGAATATCCGCCGGATGAATACGGCCGCATACGATTGACGCCTGAACAATTTTCCGCCTGGCTTGCCGATTGCCGGCGCCGCTACGGGGCTGGGTGGGGGAAAACGTACCGCGACATGTCGGCTGCCGAGCTTGTCCGCGAAGTGCTTGCGGCGCTCAACGAATGGCGCATGGCCGATGTGGAGCACGACACCGGAATGATCGTCCTTTATCCCCTCCTCGGGCGGATGTCGGGACGGTATCCGGATGATTTTGACGCGAAAGAGGGAGGAGAACATGGCGAATCCATGGGTGCTTCATCGTGCGGGGCTGATTAATTTTTGGTATTACGACGAGCAGTATTTTCATTTCGCTGACGGTAAGCTGCTCTTGCGGGGAAGCAACGGGGCGGGCAAGTCGGTGACGATGCAAAGCTTGATCCCGGTGCTTTTAGACGGCAAGAAGACGCCCGATCGCCTCGATCCGTTCGGTTCACGGGCGCGGCGCATGGAAGACTACTTGCTTGGGGAAAAAGATGTCGTCAATCGCGATGAGCGGACCGGGTATTTGTTTTTGGAATATAAACGGAAAGAATCCGACCAATACGTCACAACGGGCATCGGCCTGCGCGCGAAGCGGCAAAAAAGCCTCGATTTCTGGGGGTTTGTCCTCTTTGACAACCGCCGCATCGGCTATGACCTTCAGTTGTATAAACAAGAAAAAACAGGTGAAAAAATCCCGCTGACCAAGCGGGAGCTGGCCACAGCGCTCGGCGCGGGCGGGACGGTCGTCGAGACGCAAAAAGACTATATGGAGCTCGTCAATAAGCATGTGTTTCGCTTTGAATCGCTTGAGGCGTTTCAAGAATTGATCGAGCTGCTCATTCAACTGCGCAGCCCGAAGCTGTCCAAAGACTTTAAGCCGACCGTGATTTATGAAATTTTGGAAAGCTCGCTGCCTCCGTTGACCGACGACGAGCTCCGCCATTTATCGGACACGATCGAAAACATGGACCAGGCGAAGCAGCAGCTTGAGCAGCTCGAACGCGACGAGCGGGCGTTGAAGCGTCTTTGCGATCAATACCGCCTTTACAACGAATATATGATCGCCGAAAAGGCGACAGAATACGTAAAAGCGGTCAAGCAAGCTGAACAGCTCGCTGCTGCACAACACCGCCTTCACGATGAAGAAGAGCAGGCGCGAAAGACGCTTGATGAGCTTGATGAGTCCATCACCCGCCTCCGCCGTGAAGAAGACGTGCTGCGTTCACGTGAAATCGACTTGGCTGGCCACGAAGTGTTCCAGCAAGCGGAGAAGTATGAACAGTTGAAATCGGAGAGGGAGCGTCTGCAGGAGCGGTGGGAGCGGCACGAGCAGACGATCGCGGAAAAAGAACGGCTGGAACGCCAACATCGCCGCCGCCTCGATGAATCGGAAGCGCGGCTGGATGACCTTGAACGGAAACTTGAAGACGAGTTGGCGCAGCTGCGAGCGGATGCGGAAGAAGGAGCCTTTTCTTTGCATGAAACGAACGAAGACGATTTTCACCGCCATCGCCAAAAGCAACAAGAGTTTTCGTTTGCCGCTTGGAAACAGGAAGCTGACCGCCATATCGAGCAGCTCGAGGAGTTGGCGCGCCTTTGGCGCAGGCATGACGATGTGAAACGACGCTATGAAGAAGCGAGCACCGAAGCGGGCGAGCGGCGGCAGGAAATGGACGAATGGCGTCATCAGCAACAGAAATGGGAAGAGCTGCTCGAGCAGGAGAAAGAGCGGTTTGAACAAGCCGTGCTTGCCTGGGTCGAGCAAGGAGGAATCGACGTTTCCGAAGCGGACATTCAGGCGTTTTTGCGACAAATGGGCGCCCTCTATGAGCTGTATTCGCTCGATGATCTGAAGCGCCCGTTCGTTCAAGCGTATTACGATGCCGTCGGTAAGAAAAAGGATGAGAAATGGCGGCTCGAACATGACATCCGTCTGTTGGAAGAGAAACGGGCAGAACGTGAGGCCGAACTGCGTCAATGGCGGGAACAACGCGACCCTGAACCCGAACGGGATGAACAAACGACAGCCGCCCGCTTGGCATTGGAACGGGAAGGGATTCCGTTTGTCCCGTTTTATGCCGCGGTCGAATTTGTCGACGATGTGCCTGACGATGTGCGCGAGCGGATCGAATCGGCGCTTTCGCACGCTGGGTTGCTTGACGCCCTCATTGCGGCCCGCGATGTCGACGTCGACTGCGACCGTGTGCTCATCCCGAAACCGGTTCATATGGTGCATACGTTGGCCGATTATTTGCGCCCAGATGCGGATGCCCCTGTGTCGGCGGAGCGGATTGACGAAGTGCTCCGAAGCATCGTGATCACCGATGCGGAACAAAAAGGCGGCATGACGATCGACGAAACAGGACGCTATTCGCTCGGCCTTGTCCGTGGCCATGCGCCGCGGAGAGCGCGGGCGATGTTCATCGGCCGTGCGGCGCGGGAGCGGTGGCGGCTTGAGAACATCGCGGCGCTGGAAGCCGAGATCGCCGCTGTGGGACAAGAGATCGACCGTCTAAGCGGTGAGCATCAGGCGGTGGGAGCGGCCATCCAAGCGCTTGCCGACTGGTTTGTGTCCTTCCCATCGGACCGCGATGTGCGCACCGCGTTTGAGGAAGGGCAAGAAGCCCGCCGCCAAGCCGAAAGCAAAGAACGGGAATGGAAGCGGCAAGAAGAAAAAGCCGCCCTCCTCGCGCGCGAATGGAAACAAATCAAACAACAGCTCCATGACGAGTCGGCCGAGCTTGATTTGGCTTTTACCTTGGACGGCTGCGAACAAGCCCAGCTCGCCATGAAATCGTACGTCCGCCATTTGCACGAACTCGAAGTGCTTTACCGCGAAACGCGCCATACCGAGGCCATGATCGCCCAACAGCGCGAGCGGCTCGCGGCGCTGGAAACGGAGATCGACGAAGCGAAAGGCGAACGAAATCGGATTCGGGATGAAAAAGAGCGGATCTCCTTGGAGATCGTTGAGATGGAACGGACGCTCGCCCAAATGGGAGCGGATGACATTCGCGCGGAAATCGCCCGCATCCAAGAACGATTGGCGTTTTTGCGCCAAGAAATTCCGCGCCTTGTCAACGAACGGGCGCGCACGGAACAGCGCCTCATGCGCTTAGTCGAAGAGCGGGAAAAAGGAGCGCAACGGGAAGAGTTCGCCTGCCAGCTGGCCGCCATGTGGGAGCGGTCGTTTGCCGATGAAGCGGCGCTTGGGCTCGTGGATCTTGATCGTTCACGTTCGCTTTTGGAGCAGGCCAGAGAAGCGAAACAACGGTATGAAACAGTGTTAAAAGAGACGCGTTCCTCGCTTTTGGCGCGGCTGAACACCGTCTTCTTCCAAGAGTCGTCCAACTTGACCGAATACCGGGCGACGTTCGAGCGGCTGGCGGAACAAAAGGAGTCCGAATGGATCGCCGCCGCCCCAGACGACGAGATGGCGATGAAAGCGGCCGATTGGCGGGAAAAACAAGAACGGCATGTCATTTATCTCGACTACAAAGGCCAGCGTGCCACGCCGTTTGCCGTGCTCGCCGAGGTGGAGCGCGACATCGCCTTGCAGCACGAGTATATGAAGGAGCAAGACCGCGAGCTGTATGAGGACGTCATTTTAAAATCAGTCGGCCGCATTTTGCGCAGCCGCATCCAGCGCGCCGAGCGGTGGGTGAGCGATATGAACAAACTGATGGGAGGTCTCGACACGTCATCAGGGCTCGTGCTGTCCATTCAATGGAAGCCGAAAACGGCGGAGACGGAAGCGGAGCTGGATACGAAAGAGTTGGTCCGTCTGTTGCGGATCGATTCGCGGCTGTTGAAAGAGGAAGATTTGCAGCGGGTGACGAACCATTTCCGCTCGAAAATCGCCCGCGCCCGCGAATTGCTTGAGGAGCGCGGCCAAGGCAACACACTCCATCAAATTATTAAAGAAGTGCTCGACTATCGGAAATGGTTTGCCTTCACCTTGTACTATGAAAAAACAAATGAGCCGAAACGCGAGCTGACGAACCACCGTTTTTACCAATTCAGCGGCGGGGAAAAGGCGATGGCGATGTACATTCCCCTTTTCGCCGCGGCGTATTCGCGCTACCAAGAAGCGGGCGATGACGCCCCGTACATCATCTCGCTCGACGAGGCGTTCGCCGGCGTTGACGAAAACAACATCCGCAATCTGTTCGGCCTTGTCGAACAGCTTGGCTTTAACTATATCATGAACTCGCAGGCGCTTTGGGGCGACTACGACACCGTGCCCGCTTTGTCCATTTGCGAACTCGTCCGCCCGCGCAATGCATCGTTTGTCACCGTTATTCATTACCGTTGGAACGGGCGTGTCAAACAGCTCATGGTTGATGACAAAGAATGGGAGATGATCAAAACGTGAGCACCGTCAAAGAAGCGGCCGCCTTTTTCCGCTCCGAACAGGGCTTTAAGCGGCTGTTTGTCGAAATGAAACGCAAGTACGAGTCGCTCGGCCGCGTCGGCGGCGCGGTTTCGTTGCAGTCGTTCTCCAAGGAAGAGCGGGAGTCGATCGCCGCCTTTTTCGGCAAAGACGTCTCCCGCGTCTTTCTCTCCGACTTTGAAAAACAGCTCGGACAGACAAGGTTTGCGGGTGTTGGACTCGTCGAACTGCTCGAACATTATTTCGGCGTCCCGCTTATGTCGAACAAAGAACGGCGCCAGGCAGAGGCGGAAGAGCGGGAGCGTTTTTTCGCGCGCCTTGCAGAGGAACATCATTGGTTCGCGGCCGTCCGCGGCCAACGCTTCGTCCAAACGGCGTACGAAGCCGACCGCGGCGGCCTTGAGGCCGCCGTCCGCCTTGTCGGCGCCGCCCTCTGCCGCCTCCCGCTCTCTTCATATATGCGCCTCCCGCTCTTTGCCCAGCAAGTGGCCAGCGACCCGCACGCGTTCGATTTGTCCACTCTTCCTGGGAGATTGTTGTTGTCCGCCTTGCAAGCGACGACACCAGGCCAGTGGGATGTGGCGTCCGTAGAGAGTGTCAATGAACTGTTGCAGTCCGTCGGCCTGCTCCGCGAAGATATTTTGAACTTTGTCACATGCGCCAACATCCTTGCTGAAACCGAGGGCGGCCCGCATCCCGTCTTCTCCGCCGCCTCGGAGACGAACACGGCGCTGAACATGCCGCTTAGGGACGTTTTGTCGCTTGTTGGCGCCCATCCCGCCCGCGGCAAGACGGTGTACATTGTGGAAAACGCCGGTGTTTTTTCGACGTTGCTTGACACCCGCGCCCCGCTTGTCAGCACGAACGGGCAAATGAATTTGGCGACGATGAAGCTGCTCGATTTGCTCGCGGCCTCTGGCGCCAAGCTGTATTATTCCGGCGACTTCGATCCGGAAGGATTGGCCATGGCAGAGCGGCTGCTTGAACGGTATGGACAGGCCGTCACGCTCTGGCGCTTTTCCTTGGACGATTATGCGGCCGCCAACCCAGTCGTTGAACTCACACCCGAGCGCCTCGCCAAACTCGCATCCGTCACATCGGAACCATTGCGGCCGGTGAAAGAAGCCATCGGGCGAAAGAAAAAAGCCGGGTATCAAGAGGCGATCATTGGGAGGTTGACAGGGGATATCAACGGGTAGTCCATTCACGAGCTAGAGGAAGGACAAGGGAAGGAGCCCAAAGCGATCGGGCCTCCTTCCTAAAAAGTTACATTCATGAGAAGGAATTGCGTCGCGTAGAGCGAATACATATCGTGAATTCCATGTCGCAAGGAGGGGAAACGTGGCCAAACAGCGAATCGATCACGACCGGTTGTTCAAAGAGCTGCTGTCGACGTTTTTCGAAGAGTTTTTGCTTCTTTTCTTTCCCAACGTGTACGAGCACATCGACGTTCACCACCTTTCTTTCCTCACAGAAGAACTGTTTACCGACGTGACGGCCGGAGAGAAGCACCGCGTCGATTTGTTGGTGGAAACGAAGATGAAAGGGGAAGACGGGCTCGTCATTGTTCATGTCGAACACCAAAGCTACGCACAGCGGACCTTCCCCGAGCGAATGTTCCTCTACTTCAGCCGCTTGTTTCAAAAATACCGCCGCCGTATTGTTCCGATCGCCATCTTCAGCTATGATGAACACCACGATGAACCTTCCTCATTGGTCGTCCAGTTTCCGTTTTTGACGGTTCTCGATTTTCGTTACTTGACGGTGGAGCTGCGCAAACTGCCGTGGCGCGCGTACATCCGCCATGACAATCCCGTCGCCGCTGCCTTGTTAAGCAAAATGGGGTATAATGAAGAAGAAAAGGTCGAAGTGAAAAAAGAATTTTTGCGCATGCTCGTCCGCCTTGAGCTCGATGAGGCGAAACAGCGGCTGTTGTTCGGTTTTTTTGAAACGTATTTGCGGTTGTCCGAAGAGGAGGAAGTCAAACTGCGAAACGAGGTGAGCCAAATGGAAACGAAGGAAGCGAAGCAAGTGATGGAGCNAGCAAAATGGGGTATAATGAAGAAGAAAAGGTCGAAGTGAAAAAAGAATTTTTGCGCATGCTCGTCCGCCTTGAGCTCGATGAGGCGAAACAGCGGCTGTTGTTCGGTTTTTTTGAAACGTATTTGCGGTTGTCCGAAGAGGAGGAAGCGAAACTGCGAAACGAGGTGAGCCAAATGGAGACGAAGGAGGCGAAGCAAGTGATGGAGCTCATCGTCTCGTACGAACAGCGGGGAATGGAAAAGGGAATCGAGAAGGGAATCGAACAAGGGATCAAACAAGGCATTAAACAAGGGCGCCAAAAAGGGATTGAGGAAGGGAAGCTCGACGTGGTGAGGAGAATGCTGGCGAAAGGGTATGATGTCGACACGATCCACGAACTGACCGGGCTGCCGGTTGAGAAGATCGAACGGGTGAAGGGGTAAGCAGAGCAGACTCTTCGCCGTCGAGCCTCACATTGTCGTCGACCCCCAATCGTGCAAAAATCCCGGGGGATCGACGACAATGGTTTTATGCGTTTGTCATAGTTCCCCTGAAATTATCGCTGTGGTATAATTACATATGTTGTCGTCGACCCCGCAACTGTGTCATAGTTCCCCTGAGATTATCGCTGTGGTATAATCCGGGATGGACGAGTGCGAGCTGGGTATACGTCATAGTTCCCCTGAGATTATCGCTGTGGTATAATTACTGACGGTCAAGCAGTTGCACTTACTGCGTCATAGTTCCCCTGAGATTATCGCTGTGGTATAATTGTGTTTAGACATTTAAAAATCGGTACGACGTCATAGTTCCCCTGAGATTATCGCTGTGGTATAATTATGCCTTATGAAAACGGGTGGCGGTCGGAGTCATAGTTCCCCTGAGATTATCGCTGTGGTATAATTCATAATGATGATAATTAAAAGTTTTCAACGTCATAGTTCCCCTGAGATTATCGCTGTGGTATAATCGGTAATGGTGGATAAGCCGATTAAAAAAGTCATAGTTCCCCTGAGATTATCGCTGTGGTATAATAAACCAAACTTCACTTTGAAGAGTTTCGGAGTCATAGTTCCCCTGAGATTATCGCTGTGGTATAATCCGCGCTTGGTATGCGTCTTGCACGAACTTGTCATAGTTCCCCTGAGATTATCGCTGTGGTATAATACTGTCTGTGATAGTAATTGCGTCGGCGGTGTCATAGTTCCCCTGAGATTATCGCTGTGGTATAATAAGCCGGAAGTATTCGTTGTCGAGCCGAAAGTCATAGTTCCCCTGAGATTATCGCTGTGGTATAATTTCGGCAAAATGTTTCACGACGGCGAATGGGTCATAGTTCCCCTGAGATTATCGCTGTGGTATAATGACGTCGGAGGTGTTGCGGTTAAATGGCGGAGTCATAGTTCCCCTGAGATTATCGCTGTGGTATAATAAAGGATTTAGCTACAAAGAAGCGGCGGAGGTCATAGTTCCCCTGAGATTATCGCTGTGGTATAATAAAAATATTTATCCATTCATGGGAGAAGTGGTCATAGTTCCCCTGAGATTATCGCTGTGGTATAATTGGCAGATGCGGATGACGGTCCGATCGTGAGTCATAGTTCCCCTGAGATTATCGCTGTGGTATAATCCTAATGCAACGTGCAAAAGCGAAGGCCAGTCATAGTTCCCCTGAGATTATCGCTGTGGTATAAT
>NZ_AYSF01000013.1:0-28243 GCF_000498995.1 Geobacillus thermopakistaniensis | reverse complement strand
GTCATAGTTCCCCTGAGATTATCGCTGTGGTATAATAAAAATCGCGTATGAACTCGCGAAATTAATGTCATAGTTCCCCTGAGATTATCGCTGTGGTATAATAGACGTAGCGCTCCCTTACGCTGCTGGCGGTCATAGTTCCCCTGAGATTATCGCTGTGGTATAATAAGTCCGCAGCGGGCAAAAAACAGCGTCGGGTCATAGTTCCCCTGAGATTATCGCTGTGGTATAATACGTATCCAAAAAAGCCTGCTATCTCAAGGATCGCAGGCTTTTTTGCTTTCAAAAAATGCAAATATGCTTATGCAAAAAAGGGGACCATTTCCGTTTTTTTTAAAAAAGTGTAAGTTGGGTGGATGTGATTTTCTTTTCTTGTGCTGTCGGTTCCCCAAGAAGCAGCTGCATTTTTGCGTACTGCTTTTCCGTTACGACCATCGCCCGAATCGATCCTCGAGGAGGTAAGTTGCGTTTTAATCTTGCCAAGTGTTTGTCCGTTGCTTCATGTCCGTGGCAGACGCGGCTGTAGACCGAAAACTGCAACATATCGTACCCTTCGTTTAGCAGGAATGTGCGAAATCGCCGGTATTCGCGCTTCTCCCGGTTGGTCACGACGGGAAGATCGAAAAAGACGAGCAACCGCATAAACTTACTCATACACGTGCAGTTGTAACGGGAGAAGTTCCGGCAATTTCAACAACGAAGGGTCTTGGCTTCGGCTTGCAGTGACGAAGCTTTTTGTCATTTCTTCCACCGCGTTCACGACGGTCAGTTTTTCTCCATTCACTAGTATGTCCATGTTGGCTAAATTATATAAGTCTGCCCGAATGGACGGAGAAAATTCATCGTCCGGTTGAATGTGTTGGGCCACGTATAGGTCAACGAGCGGACGCAATACTTCCATAAAGTCGTCGGCGAGATTAAATTTGTTCAACTCGTTATCATGGTAAATTCCTAAGCATGGGAAAAAACCATACCCAACGAGAGAGCGGGCGACGAGTCCCCGCATAATGGCGTATCCGTAATTTAAAGAAGCGTTCACCACTGAGTCGCTTCGTCGGGTAAATTCACTGCCAAATAAATACTGGAAGTACTTTTTGGCTCCATACGCTTCACGGTTATTGCTGTCTCCAGAGTCGACGGTTTTGCTGATGCGGTATAGCTCGTCGGCTCCTTCTTTGTTCAGGAACTCCAAACACTTTCCTTGATTGATGAGTTTTTGGATCACGACCCGCTGCCAAATTCGCTTTTTAAAAGGCTTGGAGTAGGCGTACTGCATGTGCAGCACGCCCACTTGACGAGAATGTTTTTGGAACGGCTGCAGAACCCCATTGGGGAGCCGTTTTTGGTCACAGGTGAATAATGCAATGTTATGTTCGGCCATTTTGCTTAAAGCGACTGCTGTAACGCTGACAGCTTGCTCCTCGATGATAATGGAACAAATATCCTCCAACGGGATAGAAACTTTTTCTTCCTGTTCAATCACGAGTTGATTGTAACGGACGGATAGTTTCCCCGGTTTTCGAATGAGCAGATGACGCCAACCCAACTCTCTTTTCCCCTCTCACTTTGTAGATGTTGCCGAGCACATCTACTTGATATTTCTCGAATCGTTTGAGGGTTCTTGAACCGACGCCACGGAGCGAGAAACTGTTGTCATGGCTGATCAACTCTAATCCCCCGTTGGCTGAGTCAATCGTTTTGTAGTAGACAAACATATCTTTAATGTTGATCTCTTCGCCTGCGGCTGTTTTCACTGTTTTTTCCCGAGGAAGCTCAATGCGAATGAGATCATTCGGGTACAAGCTGAATCGGAACGTATAGTCTTCCGTCATTTCCTTCCACTCAGAGTACGGTTTGTTCGGCTCGATGGCTTTGTTTGGCAAAACACCTTTCATGATGTCCATTGTATAGACGGGAACACAATAGTATTTCCCATCTTTTTCAAATACGTCAATTCGAACGATGTTGCTGTTGTAGGCGACGGTTTTGCCGTCATTGAGCGGGATGACTTGGTTTTTTGTGTCGATGATTTTCACTGTCCGAATGATAGGCCCTGGTTCCCCGTTCTTTTTCGGTTTGTACAGAGGTTCCTGGAATGCTTTTTTCGGATCATTGTTATGCTCAAGCAACCGCTGGCGGATCGCTTCGTATGTCCTTGGGTCACTTTCTTTGCCGTACATAGGAAAATGTCCGCTTGCATCCAGCTTGATTTCGGACAGTTTCGTTTTGACAACAGTTTGGATTTTCCCGCTCCGTTCATCGATGCCAATATAACGTCGCAATGTCTCTTGATGAGCCGCCCCTGTGACGCTCCGCTTCGGCATGCGGGATACAAAAACCGGCTGCAACGATTCGAGTTTCTGATCATCATAATTTCCAAGATTGAGAGCTTTTATACTCTCTTTCGGATGTTTTGATAAACGCGCCCGCAGTTCATCGGCGAAGTGCGGCCAAGGTTGCGGAAACTGCGGTTCGGTCTTTTTGGCCAGTTCTTTGTTTTGCTCGCGCCGTTGGTAAAAGGCGGTGACTTTGGCGATATCGCTTGGCGTTGTGCAGGCGACGATGGCGGCATCTACTGCATGATGCAAATCGGATTCTTCACGGTTTTTGTTGAAATCCCAGCGGCTGCGCAAATGGGAGGTAACACGGCCGTTGACCGTATATACTTTTTGCTTGTCGTCACTTTCGGCGAACTTCAGATGTTCACGAATAAAGTTGGCGAAAAAGCGTGAAATATACCGAGTGTCATTTAAATTTCGGCTTTTAAATTCCATTTCTTCATTTTCATCGTAATGAAGCCGGAGCAGTCGATCCCGTTTCTTTTTGGAAAACTGCTTGTTTGTTAACACAAACGTTTCAAACTGCTGCCAGCGTTCAGTTCCGACACCTAAATACTCGGCAGGAATGCGGTTGCCTTTTTCGCGGTTTTCTTTTGTCAATACCAACACTTTATTTGTATAACTGTCGTCCAAACTGCGGCTGTACGGGATTACGTGATCCACTTCTACATAACCCGGTTCAAGCAGCCGCTCGATTTCGATCGGTTGAAGCGAGTAGGCGCATCTCCCGTTTTGTTCGCTCCACAGTTTGAATTTGACAATGTCAAGACCGGTTGGATTTAGCGTCAGCCCGTATTCCATGAGCTGGCGGATGGCGGTTTCGTTTCTCTTCCGGTTTTCATCTTGTTCTCTTTTTGTTTTGCGCCGTTCGTCAAACGTTTGTGATAAATCGCGAGCTAGCTCGATATGAATGGATACCGGCGAACCATACTTTTTGATAATGGCATTCACCACTTTTCGCGCCTGTGTCAATGCGCGCATGACAACCGGATTGACGATCGGCGGAATAGTCGGAAGCAGCACCGTTTTTTGTTTTTTCTTTGGCCCTGTAAATGTATATCCAGCCTTCTCGCAAGCAGAAGAGTAGACCTCACCTTGTTCCATATACGGGAGAATGTTGCGGAGCGCCTTTAGCGACAAATGGCCGAATTTTGTAAATGACAAGTTCAACAGTTCTTCAATCAGTTCGTTGTCATATACCTTGTTCGCCAAATTTGCTATCCGTTTCCCGTTTTGTTCATATTCGTTTCGCAAGTAGCTGCGAATATCGGCATCATCTTTAAACAACGTCAAGGCATAACCGAATGTATCGAAATCGATGGGAAGAAACGAACTTGATTTTCCTTTTCCATACACTTTATCGATGGCTTTCCGAATTTGATGATAGGCGTCGAGTTCGAGGAATCGGATGTTTTCGTTTTGCTTTAGCGATTCGCCCCAATCGTACACAATGCCTTTAAAGTAGGTATCATCAGGCAAATGGAGCAACGTCCGTATATCATGGTAGGTGATTTTGTTTTTTTGGAATGCCTGTTCATACAAAAGGCGTCGTTCCTCATCGGTGAGCCCCCGTGTGCCTGATGGGGAGATGAGCCGCAATTTATTGATGTGCTCCCAAGCGATGAATGACTGGAATGTGTATGTTGCTTTTGGCGCCCGTTTTTCTTTTGGTTCAAATGTACAAAAGCCCACCTTTTTCTCGATATCATCTTTGGAAGCGACAGGACGTTGCGAAGCCCAAATGGCGATATATTCATTTTCAAACTCTTCTGTACAACTCATGTTTCCAAACTCGCGCTGTTTGGAGAAAATGAGTCGAATCTCGCGTTCTAAGTCATCGCGGGCGATCGTATTTGTATAATTTTCTCCTTTATTGCGTTTATGGAGCGCAAACTTTGGATCTTTCACAATCATTTCGCCGACGGTCCGATAGCCTGAGAGAATGGCCCGGTTTTCTTCGATATGTTTGAGCATCGTGCTGTTTTCTTTGTTGCTGCGCTCGCTTTGGCGGTTGGATTTGAAGCCGCGCCGCTTGGCTAGATGAAGGAGGACACGGACTAATTCATCGTTATTTAGTTTTCGATCCAATGCTTCAACGCGCAGCTGCCAGACGTCGATTTCGTGTTTCTCCTCGAATAGCTTGTCCAGTTCTTCTTTCGTTAAGACTCCTTCACGGATGAGCAGACGGCGAATGCGTTCAAGACGATGCTTGCGGCGGCGCAGCCGACGCCGGGCCGAGCGGGCGAGGCGTCGAGGGAGAGCTAGTGATTCTCCCGTTTGCGGGTTTTCCGCTCTGTCAAAGATGCGGACGCCTAAATCTTCGATGCGAGGAATATCCAGATTAATGACTGCCCAGCCGACCGAGGTAATGCCGATATCAAGGCCGATTTTGTATCTCACTTCGATTCCCTCCCATTAATAGAGCTATGTAGTAAAAAAGACCTTAGCGTTTTCCGCCAAGGTCTGAGTTTGCGCAAGGATGGGGAATGCCCGCTAAAAGCGGGCGACAGGCGATCCCCAACGCCGCGGGTCAGTCTGCCTTAGGCAGAAAGCCCTTATCATAGTAACCCTGAGATCATTGCTGTGGTATGATCCTATTATTATAATAATGGGGAAATTCGGGAAATGCAAGTGCTTTTTTCCACGTATTCCTTAAAATCGGTGCATTTGAGTAAAATCATGTTTGAAGGAAAAAGTGAAACGTACCCGTGGTGCTAGACTAAAAAGTGAACACGGAGAATCGAGAGTGTGAAAATAAAATCAAATGGATTCGAGGTGTCTAAAATGGGTAAATCGTACGACAAGGAATTCAAATTACAAACCATTCGAATGATTCTGGAAGAAGGCAAGCCGGTGGCACAGGTCGCCGGGAACTGGGAATCAACGACAATACCTTGTACCGCTGGGTGGCAGGGTACAAGCAGAGCGGACAGTAAGCTTTTCCAGGCAGTGGAAAACTGAAGTCCGATGACCAAGTGATCCGCAACATGAAGGCTGGCTATATTTGGCGAGCATTATGGATCTATGTACGCGTAAAATCGTCGGTTTCCATATGGACGAGTGGATGACGAAGGAACTGGTCATCCAAGCGCTGGATCAAGCCTACCACCTCCAACGACCGCGCGGTGAAGTGCTGCATCATTCCGATCGCGGCAGCCGATATGCGTCGCGTGAATACTAGGCGCGTTTGAGAAAATACGGGATGACCAGCAGTATGAGCCGCAAGGGCAATTGCTACGAGAATGCCTGTATCGAATCTTTTCATAGCGTGTTGAAGAAGGAACTGATTTACCTGGAAAAATTCCAGACGCGTGAACAGGCGAAAAAGCACATTTTTGAATATATCACTTGTTTCTACAACGGGAAACGGATTCACTCTGCGATTGAGTACTTGACGCCCAATCAATACGAACGTATGTATCGTATTTCTGCGTAATTCTCTCGATTTTTTGTGTCCATTCTGTTGACAAAGGTCCAATTCATTCTATAAGTCAAATGGTATACAATAAGGAAGGCAGGAAAAAACATGAGATTGACAGTGACCATGAGCGGACGGCAAGGGACGGTTTCCTTGCCGCTGCATTATCAGCATTTGTTGCAAGGATTATTGTACCGTTCGTTAGAAAATGAACAATTAGCCGCGTTTTTGCATGACAGGGGATTTCGCCACGAGAAACGTTCATTTAAACTGTTTACCTTTAGCCGTTTATTTGGAACGCATCAAGTGGATCGAGAAAGGAAAACAATTCATTTTTTGGGGGATTTCCAATGGCATATCGATACCGCTCTTCCAGAGCTGACTCAACAACTTGGGCAGAGATTCTTGGTGCAAAGGGAGATTGAGCTTTACGGACAGTTGATTGAAGTGAAAAGTGTCAAAATGGAGAGCGTTGACATACGGGGGCATGAAATTGACGTTGTCATGCTTTCTCCACTGACCGTATACAGCACATATGAGACGATGGATGGGAGAAAGAAAACGCAATTTTTTGATCCTGATGATGAGGTATTCCCCCACTTGATTGAATTGAATTTCTGTCACAAATATGTAGCGTACTATGGTGTTCCGCCAGCGGAACGATTATCGATTCAACCGATTTATGTTCATCGGCGTCATCGTGTGGTCACACTATTCAAGGACATGTATATTACAGGCTGGATGGGACATTATCGTCTTTGTTCTTCGCCAGAACAGTTGACATTTTTGTACCACGTCGGTCTTGGCAGTCGAAATTCACAAGGGTTTGGAATGTTTCGCCTCGCAAGTGGATAAACTAGCCGCAAGATTGTCGTCGACCTCCAATCGTGCAAAAACCCCGGGGGATCGACGACAATAATTTTTGGCGGTTCAGACTTACAGCCACCGAGGTTGAAGGGTATTGACAGAATTTTTGGAACGTGGTACTCTGAAAACAGTGTTAGATCGAAATGCTTGATACAACAAGCATTTTTGGGTTTTTATCGTACCTACGAGGGATTGAAATGAGCTTTGATATAAATGCTGTCTCCTTGTCCAACGTGTTTTTATCGTACCTACGAGGGATTGAAATTCGTCTGAATTTGCCGACAGGGATGGGAAAAACATTGTTTTTATCGTACCTACGAGGGATTGAAATTCAAAGGGACAAAAGATCGGTCATATTGTGTTTTTATCGTACCTATAAGGGATTGAAACTTTGAAATAAAAGAATCATTCGAACCCGATGAGCAGGTACAAGACTGGTTGGGTTGCAGCCAAACCAAAGAAATGATGATGTCGATTCAACAAAGATATGGAAAAAATATTTGGAGATTTATCATCTCGCGCCGAGGAGACCCCCACTTCCACGCGTGGGCGTAGGTGGGAGAGCGTTCAATGTCCGAGCTTTTGGTTCGTTTGGAGTTGTTTCCATCAGTTGGCTTCACATCATTCGGAAGTAAATGGAGGTTGCAATGCGCTCTAAACTTCGCGATCTTGGTTTTTCCATCGGCACGCTTCCGACAGGGGAGCGCAATCAAGTCACCGATGTGCCTGGGGTGCGGGTCGGTCATGTGACGATTCGGGAAGATATGAATGAGCGGACAGTGATCCGCACTGGGGTGACGGCGGTGTTGCCGCATGGGGGCAACTGGTTTTTGGAGAAGGTGCCCGCGGCTTGTTTTGTTTTGAACGGTTTTGGGAAAACGGTCGGGTTGGTGCAGGTCGAGGAACTTGGGTTGATCGAGTCGCCGATTATGCTGACCAATACGTTCAGTGTCGGCGCTGTCTGGCAAGGGACGCTTGAGTATATGCTTGCGATGACGCCGGAGATCGGAGATACGACCGGGTCGGCCAACATTGTCGTCGGGGAATGCAATGACAGCTATTTGAATACGGCGCGGGCGCTTTCGGTGACGAAGGAGCATGCGAAACAGGCGATTGCCGAGGCGCGCGTCGATATGGAAGAAGGGGCGGTCGGCGCGGGGACGGGTATGATGTGCTTCGGCTGGAAAGGGGGCATTGGCAGCTCGTCGCGGATCGCGGGCGGGATGTATACGGTCGGAGCGCTTGTCGTGAGCAATTTCGGGCGGCGTGAAGAGCTGCGGTTTGTGCCGTATGTGCCGCCGTCGTTTGATGAACGGGATGTGCCGGCTGGTTCGATTATGATGATCGTCGCGACCGATGCGCCGCTTGATGCGCGGCAGTTGAAGCGGCTGGCGAAGCGGGCGGCGGTGGGGCTGGCGCGGACGGGAAGCCATGTCCATCACGGGAGCGGTGATATTGTCATCGCGTTTTCCAACGCCTATACGATTGCTCATTTTTCCGATTCTGTTCTTCAATCAGTCCCTCCGCTTGTCCGCGATGATGCGCCGCTCATGAACGAGTTGTTTCAGGCGGCTGTTGAGGCGACAGAGGAAGCGATTTGGAATTCATTGACGATGGCGGAAACGACGACTGGGCGGAACGGGCGCATCGGGGAAGCGATTCCGTATTCGTTGCTTCGATGGATCAAATGGACGGAGAAATGAAACGATGAGAGGAAACGGCCCGAAAGGAATGGTTCTTCGGGCCGTTTCGTTTTTTCTGCCGCGCCTCTTGCCGCTGTGGTTGTCAGTACCGACTATGGAGACGATGCGTCCAAGCGGCGATCTTCTCTTTCATTTCCTCGCGCCATGCACGGTCATGCGTCGCATACCCGACCAATGCGCCGGTGGCGATCAACAAGAGACCAGATAAGACGAAAATGGAGGAAATGGAAAAGAACCCTGCGATCGCGCCTGCGGCGGTCGGGCCAGTCAAGTTGCCGAGGAAGCGGCTGCTTGCCGTGACGCCGAACACCCGCCCTTGAATGCGGCGCGGGCTTTGCGCGTTGATGAGCGCTTGAATAGACGGCCATACGCCGCCAACAACAAGCCCTTGCAAGAAGCGCCACACGTACAGCTCATAAATGTTGTCCGTCCATACTTGCGGCAAGGCGAACAAGCCGGACAGCACAAGCAGTATCGGTAATGTTTTCTCCTGCCCGATCCGGTCGCCGAGTTTCCCTAAGTACGGTGCGCCGATGATCGTCGCGATGCCGGTGATCGACGAGGCGAGGCCGGATAGAAAGGCGAGATTGCTAGAATGGCCGATGAGCGATTGGACAAAAATCGTCATCATCGAGTTGACGCCAAGAACCGCGATTTGCACGAGAAACGTGGCGATAAATAAGACGATGAGCGGCCGGTGTCTGAATACTTCTTTGAAGCTGGCCTTGTTTTCTTTTGTCTGCGGCACGACGGGATCTTTTTCGAGCCAAAAAATGACCGGCAAGAGCGTCAGTAAAA
The DNA here is from genome assembly GCF_000498995.1 of Geobacillus thermopakistaniensis. Taxonomy (NCBI): domain Bacteria; kingdom Bacillati; phylum Bacillota; class Bacilli; order Caryophanales; family Anoxybacillaceae; genus Geobacillus; species Geobacillus thermopakistaniensis. The sequence continues at coordinate 19,118 of NZ_AYSF01000013.1, read as the reverse complement.
TGCAAAGCCCGGTCACGAGAAACACCGGGCGGAAGCCGAACAGGTCGGATAAGGCGCCGCCGATGAGCGGCCCGATGATGTTGCCGGCGATGCTTCCCGTCTGCAGCGTCCCGAGCGCCTCGCCGCTATGGTCTCTCGGCACAACGCGGGCCAAGTATGAAAACGAGACAGTGATAAATCCAGAGAAAAAGCCGACAAGAAATCGGAGAGCAAGCAGCGCCATCGGTGAGGCGGCGAACGCCATGCATCCGGTGATCAAGCCCATGCCGATCCCCGCGCGGATGAGGTTGGCGCGCTGGCCGTACTTATCGGCGAATACCCCCCAAATCGGCGCCATGACAGCGGCTGATAGGAACGTGACGGAAAACACAAGTCCCGTCCAGATGCTCAAGGCGTGGTGCTCAGTGACGCCCATTTGCCATAAAAAGAGCGACAAAAAGGGAATGACCATCGTCATCCCGGCAGAAACCATGAAATTGCACAGCCAAAGAACGCGGACGCTTCGCTTCCAGTTCATAGGAGGTCATCTCCTGTATTATTTCGTTTCTCTAATGATTTTACCACGATGGAAAAACAAAGGAAACGATTTTGCTTCCGAACGGGGGAAAGCGAGAGTCAGGCCGTGCGACGGTGGGGAGCGGTGCCATTTCCCTGAACAAACACCATCCCCCTTGCCTGCCCGGCAAGGGGGTCATCTATGTCAAAGGGGGAGGGGATTAGGCGTTATTGGCTTGGGCTTCCTTCCATTTCGCTAATTCACGTTCCACTTCTTCCTCAAACGGCACGGGGGACAACGCAGCATTCGTACCGAACCGGGCGGCGGCCGCTTCGGCTTCTAAGGCGATGACGCGCTCTTCCATGCGGGCGAAGCCGCGCAGCGCCTCATCGGCAGAAAACGAAGCGAGCGCCGTGTCGATTTGTTTCAACGCTTGAGCGGCGTTCACCCGCGCCGCGAGCTCGAGCTGCTTGGCGGCGAGTTCGTCGTACCGTTCGCGTAGTTGGTTCAAGCGATTGGCGACCTCAACTGTTTTCGCTTTGATGGCTTCGTATTGTTGTTTGTACGCCTCCAGCTTTTTCTCGTACAACAGTTTATCACGCAGCGCCAGTTTGGCGACCGATTCTTCGTTGCGCTCGAGCGCCAGTTTCGCTTGGCGGCTTCGTTTCTCAATGGTCGCTTCGGCTTGGGCGATGAGCGTCTCATAGCGCCGCTCGGCGACCCATTGTTGGGTGAGCGCTTGGCGGCCTTGTTCGAGTTGTTGCTCAAGCTGGCGCAAATATTGTTTCGTCATGGCAACGGGGTCTTCCCAGCGGTCAATTTGTTCATTCGCCTCAGCGAGAATAATCGTTTTGATCCGGCGAAAAATGCCCATGTTGTTTGGCCTCCTTTTGTATTGTTTTTTCCCATTCATCCAACCAATCGACGGGAACGGACGGCAGTGCTGGCGCCCATACTTCGGCAATTGCCGTTTTTCGCGCTTGACGGCGCCCTAAGGTGTACACGGCGGCCAGCGCCAGCAAGATCAGCACCCATTTCGGCAAGATCGCAGCAACGCCTAAAGCGACAAGCGCCCAACCGATCCAGCGCTTCGACCGCGCCGCGGCGAGCCATATCGCCCCCGCGCCCACGAGCAAAAACGGAATGAGCCACCACATGAACAAACCTGCCATCATCCAGCCTTCGCGCGATCCCATGCCGAACTCTCGATGGTGATGTCCGAATCCATCGTGCACGCCGGCAAATGGAACGCCCGGACGGCCGTGCGCCATCACTTCATGCGGCGTCAGAACATGAAACGCGCTCCATCCAACGAGAGCAGCGAGCGCGATGAATAGGAACGTTTTTGCCTTTTTCACATCGTCACCTCCTTTTTTCGGCAGTGGACTGGCTTACGGTTTGTATTGTAGAGGGGGAAGGAGAAAATTAGGTGAAAAGCGAACATTTTTTTGAAGGATTTTTGAGTATATCATGAATAGGGGATCCGCCGCGAGATGGACGATGATTTTGACGGGCATCTGTTTTTTCTGACATTGTGGGGACGAAGGAGGGGAAGACGTGGTTCGGTCGTATGGGCTTGATGTTGGCGGCGCTTTGTTTGTGTTCTTGTTTTCCTTTTTGTTTCCGACGTTTGATGTCGGATATTATGCGTACGGCTCGTTTCTCGGATTCGCCATCGGCTCGTTGATCGTCGGCTTGGCGAGAATTCGATGGAATCCGCATGCGCGGTTGGGTGGCGCTCTAATCGGTTTGTTCCTCATCATCGCGATCTCTGTCATCATCATCCGCCTGTTTCCCATCGAAATCCGAGATGTCGGAGACTTGGTCATGCCCTATGTCAATGCCATCGTGAATGCGTGTTTTTGTTGCAACTTGTTCTAGGGGCTGTATAATTTCACCGTATGTTTCTAAAATCTTTCCCGATTTTTTATCGACTAGGCTAAAGGATTTTTTATCTCGCTTTTCAGAATAACGTTTTGGCCAACACGACTAGCGATGGCAATCTTTTTTGACCATCGTTAGTCGTTCCGTATCATGTTAGACGTAGATGCTCTCATCCATGTCCATATCCGTCAAGTTCAGCGTTAAAAATCGCTCTATCCATACATAGTGTTTGTGCCATGGGATGAAGAAAAGAATATTTCTCATTTTAGGCATGGGACTGACTCAAAAGGAAATTCATTTGATATCAGAACGAAAAAATCCTCCCGATTTTCGTCGGGAGGGTGCGAAATGTGAGGTGAAAAATAAAGCTTCTGAAGCATATTATGCCTCAGAAGCTTGTTCGACGGCTGTTGCAAATCGCCGGCGATGTTGCATCGTAAAATACGCCATCGTTCCAACCATCATGGCGACGATAAACAGCAGCAACTTACCGATGTTTTCCCACATAAATGAGAAATCGCCGCTTGAGATGACCGCTTTGAATCCGAAAACAGAATAGGTCATTGGGAGCCATGCGTTAAAATGCTGCAACGAACGCGGAATGAGCTCGAGCGGGAACGTTCCGGCGCTTGTTGTTAATTGCAAAATTAATACGACAATCCCAATAAACCGTCCCGGATCCCCGAAGGTTGTGACGAGAAATTGAATGACAGATAAAAAGGCAATGCTTGTGACAACGCTAAACAAGATAAAGAACGGAACGCTTTTCACTTGTAAGTCAAGTCCGTAAAGCAATACGCTATCGGCCAGAAGCGCTTGAAAAATCCCAACCCCAATGAGCACACCAAATTTTGCAAAAAACCAATGAAATGGCGAACGTGGAACCGCTGCTGGTTCGCGAAGCGGGAAGACAATCGAGAGTAAAAGCGCCCCAACAAACAAGCCTAACGACAAGAAATATGGTGTAAATCCTGTTCCGTAGTTTGGCACTTCATTCACTTTTTCATTTTTTACTTTCACCGGTTCTGCAAACATGTCGTATACGTCTTTATTTGCTTTTACGTCGCTTGCTTTTTTGGCCCCTTCTTTTAACTGATCCGCTAGTTCTTCCGAGCCGTCTGTCAGTCGATTCATACCATCTTGCAAATGCCTTGTCCCACTCGTTAATTCATTCATTCCGTTTGCTAGTTGCTGCGAACCATCCGCCAATTGATGGGCGCCGTCTTGCAGCCGATCAGCTCCTTGAGCAAGCACTTGCAGACCAGAGGTCAGTGTTTGGCCGCCCTTCGCGAGTTTGTCAGCTCCTTGTTCCGCTTCTTTCATTTTTTCGTGCAACGTGTTCATGCCTGCAACAAGCTTTTCTTGGCCGTTCAAGAGTGCATTGGCGCCATTGACAAGCTGCTGTTGTCCAGAAAGCAGTTCGTCGACCCCACGGTCGAGAGCAATATGCCCTTCATGCAGCTGTTTCGCCCCGCTGTTTAACGACGCTGCTCCTGATTGTAATGCTTTGGCTCCATCGTTTAACTGCGCAATGCCGTTTTCGACTTGTTTGCTTCCGAATGATAATTTCTCAACATTTTCCTTTAGCCGCTCATACACCGCCTTTTGTGTCGGATCGGGGGTTTGAGCAATGAGTGCATCAAGCTGCGCCGCTAACTGTTCAAGCCCGCCTGTTACTTGGGTCGCCCCTGTTTGAACCCGAGCCGCCCCTTGTTGCCATTGCGCAAGCGATGATGCTAGCTTTTCGGCTCCCCCGCTTAATTGTTCCGAACCTTGCAAAAGCTGCGGCATGCGGGCATCGAGTGTTTGCATTCCTTCATATACGCGTTTTGCACCGGAAGCAAGATTTGCGGTTCCCTCTTGCGCCTGTTTTGCTCCGTCAAGCAGCTGCCCTTGCCCGTCGACCATGTGTTTCATCCCGTTGTCAAGCATTTGAACCCCTGCTTGAACTTGCGTGGAACCATTGACTGCTTGATTCAATCCGTCAGTAAAGGCCATGGANATTACGTACGGTGACTGGAGTTCAGACGTGTGCTCTTCCGATCTCATACGCCGGCAAATCGCCGATGTTCGACATGATGCCTTCGTCATCCAATATGTTTTCCAGCAGCTCATGCTCCCGCGTCGGGTACACACGTACGTGTCTGCCATGCAAATCGACGGCCGCGAAATTTTCCAAGTCTTCGACATAAAAAACGTGCCGAAAACTCCGTCAAGCAGCTGCCCTTGCCCGTCGACCATGTGTTTCATCCCGTTGTCAAGCATTTGAACCCCTGCTTGAACTTGCGTGGAACCATTGACTGCTTGATTCAATCCGTCAGTAAAGGCCATGGATTTTTCGGCAAGTGTCGCTAAATGATGATGCAAATCTTTGGATCCATCCTCCGCTTTTTTCATTCCATCATACAGTTTGTTTGTTCCATTTTTTGCCTCGCCGAGACCATCATGTAATTGTTTGGCTCCATCGCTCGCTTTTGTTAACCCGTCTGCTAATGTTTGAATGTTTTCAAACATATTTTCTGCGTACGTTTCCGTTAACGTTTTGGCTACTTCTGTTTTGATTTTTTCAACCGCTGTTCCGCCAATTTGGGCTGATAAAAAGTTAAATCCTTCATTGGGCTTGTAAATAAGTTGAAGTTTTTTCGGGTGATCGTCTTGCAACGTCGTCGCATTTTGTGAAAAATCTTCAGGGATTTGAATGAGCATATAGTACTTTTGTTCTTTTAATCCTTTTTCCCCTTCATGTTCGTTTACAAAATGCCAGTTAAACTGTTTTTTTTCTTTTAACTTTTCAACAAGATCATCGCCGAGATGAAACGCTTTCCCCTCAAACGTTGTCCCCTTGTCTTTGTTTACCACGGCGACAGGAAGTTCGTCCAAATGATCGTATGGATCCCAAAACGCCCATAAAAACATGCCGCTGTATAGAAGCGGAATAAATAAGACAGCTATAATCGGAATCAGTGTTTTCCGATTGGATGCAACTGCTTTCCATTCCTGCATCCATAATTGAAATGCACGCACATGCGGAACCTCCTTTTTAATAATATTGACCGATTTGTCCATTTAGTCATTTTTTTGTAAAAAAGAGAAGGATGGTCATGGAGACAATCCTTTTTACCGATATCAGCCGAACCGTTGGGCAATCTTTTGTTGAAACAATGGTTCGCGTTCCTTCCCCCAATCAACGTTTAAAGTCATGTGCCATTCACTCTGATGAGTTGTTGCATCAATCATTTGTTTCTTTTTATCTAACAGGGGCGTTCATCTTTTTGACCAAATGGACGTTTCGGTCATTTCGTTTTATATCTTATCATAAACAATACCTGCATGCAACAAGCAGAAATGATTCATTCATGTTTGAAGTGCGATAAAATATAAAGCCCATCGTTCATCTATAAAATTTCCGATTTTCCGTTTTCATCTTCCATACAAGCTGAGTGTGAAACGTGGCGAGTAGCCAGCTGAATGCAAAATCAATTTCATCATGTTCAAAAAGAAGGCGCGCCTTGCCGCCTATCAATGACAGCGCGCCGCAAGATCTAAAAGGCTGGTGATTTAGTACAAAATGCTGCTAGTTCCATCTATTTCCCAATTAGAAAAACCTTGCGAAATCATCCTTCTTTTTTGGCGAAATGCCGCTGATTTGCTCGTGACAGCCGTTTTTCACCGGCCTTCTAAGCAGGCAGACGGACAAGAAACTCCGACCCTTGCCCGAGTTGGCTTTGGACGTGGATCGTGCCGCCGTGAGCCTCGACGATCCACTTAGCAATCGACAGCCCAAGGCCGTGGCCGCCTTGTTGGCGCGAGCGCGTTTTGTCGACGCGGTAAAAGCGGTCGAAAATGCGGCCGATGTCTTCAGGCGGGATGCCGATGCCGGTGTCTTTGACAGAAAGGATGAACTGCTTCGGCTCGGTGCGGATCGATAGCGTCACGTCTCCGCCTTCCGGGGTGTATTTGATCGCGTTGTCAAGCAAAATGTACAGCAGCTGCGTCAATTTGTCCGGGTCGGCGGTGACAATCGCCTGTTCTGGGGCGTGAAAATGCATCGTGATCTGCTTTTTCGCCGCGAGTTCCGACACGAGCTGAAACGTGCGCTCGGCGTGCGGGCGAAAATCAAACGTCTGTTTCGAAAGCTCCAACGCGGCGTTCTTCGCATCGGCACGGGCGAGCGTTAACAAATCGTTCATCAGTTTCGTGATCCGCTTCAACTCTTCGCGCAGGCGGTCGAGCAGGCGGTGGGCGAAGTCGTTTTTCATCACATCCTCTTCCAACGCGAGCGCCTCCACGGACGAGAAGACGACGCTCAGCGGCGTCCGCAGTTCGTGCGAGGCGTCAGCGACGAACTGGCGCTGCCGCTCGTATGCTTCTTCAATCGGGATGAGCGCTCGCTTGGACATAAAGTAGCTGAGCGCCACCCCGACGGCGAGAAACAGAACGGCCAGGCCGATGAGCACAACGAGCAGCCAATGGAACACCCCGAAAAACGACGTGACGTCCATCCCGATATAAAGCATGCCGGCAAAATCCCCATGAATGATAAGCGGATAGGCAACAGCGAGCACCCGCCAGTCGCGGGCGGCGGCGCGGGCGAGGCCGGGCATATGCTCGGGCAGCGACACGGTCACATATACAGGGGTGCGCTCGCCTGTGTCCATGCGGGACAAGACGTTCAAAAAATACGGGCGCAGGCGCGGATGAATTTCATCCCCAGCAAGCAGATCGCCGTTTGGGCCGATTACGTAAAAGAAAAGTTGATCTTCACTAAGCAGGACGACGCTTTCGTCATGAAACAAGTCAAAATCGCTCTGCTTCAGTAAAAACTGCTCGATCGTATTCGCCTCTTGCTCGGCGAGGCGGGTGATGCGCCGCTCTTGATCGGACGTGGTGATCCAGTAAAACAGTGCAGCGGCGATTAGGATAAACAAGGCGAGAAACAAGGTGAAAATGCCGCTATAGAGCGCTGTCAGCCGCCAATGGGCGCGGCGGAATAAGTCGGCGCTTTCTAAGCGGCGCAGCCAGTCGCGCCATTCATTCCATCGATTTATCAATTTTATATCCCACCCCGCGCACCGTTTGAATGACATCGTCTTTCAACTTTTTGCGCAATAGTTTGATCGTTGCATCGATCGTTTTCATCGACACATCCGCATCCCACCCCCAGACGCGGTCCAAAATCGTCTCCCGCGGAACGACTTGGCCTTGGTTTTGCACGAGCAGGTCAAGGAGCTGAAATTCGCGCGGGGTGAGGAAAATTTCCTCATCGCCGCGGTGCAGCGTATGGCTTGTCCGGTTCAATGTGAAGCCGTGAAACGTCACTTTTTCCTCTTGGAGCGGGACGAACGTGCGCCGGGCGAGCGCTTTTAAGCGCGCGACGAGCTCATCGATTTCAAACGGCTTGACCAAATAGTCATCCGCCCCGGCTTCAAGCCCGGTGACGCGGTCTTGCACCGCGTCTTTCGCCGTCAGCATCAAAATCGCACCCGTATAGCCGTTTTGCCGCAGGCGGCTGCAAATGTTCACCCCATCGCCGTTTGGAAGCATCCAATCGAGCACGACGACGTCGTAAAACTCCGCCATCGCGTAATCGTATGCGTCTTCGCCCTCTTGAACCCAATCGATATGGTCGATTCCTTTCTTTTTTAATAAGTGCACAATCAACTCCCCTAAATGGAGATCATCTTCCGCAAGCAAAATTTTCATCGTCTTTCCTCCCGTTCCAGCTTCCTTATTTTTATCATACCAAACATCCGTGAAAAAACGGTGAAAAAGCTGTGCGCTTGGCTTCGCTCGCTAATGGAAGGGAAGGAATTTCACCATTTTTTCACTTTCCATGGTTATGATGATAGGCGAAGAGGAAAAGGAGGAGATGACAAATGGACATGATGCCATTTGAACCAACACCCACTCCGCAGCCGAAACGCCGCGGCCGCTTCGTATCGTGGCTTGCCGCTTCTGTCGCTGGAGCGGTGATCGGCAGCGCGGCGACATGGTATGTAGCGCCGAAATGGATTTACGGGGAAACCCATTCCCAAACGGAAGCGGCGGAAACGACCGCAAAAAGCGAGGCGCTGCCATTGCAGCCGACGGCGAACGTCAAAACGAATATGATTGACGCCATTAACAAAGTGGCCGATGCGGTCGTCGGGGTCGTCAACATTCAGAAGCAAGTGGACTTTTTCTCTGATCAAGCACAAGATACCGAAGCGGGAACGGGTTCGGGCGTCATCTTTAAAAAAGAAGGCAATGTGGCCTACATTGTGACGAACAACCATGTCATTGAAGGAGCGAACAAAGTGGAGGTGGCGCTCCCGAACGGCAAAAAAGTGAAAGCCGACATCGTCGGCGCGGATGCACTCACTGACCTCGCCGTCTTGAAAATCCCAGCCAATGGCGTAACGAAAGTGGCGAGCTTCGGCGACTCGTCGAAGGTAAAAATCGGCGAACCCGTGGCGGCCATCGGCAACCCGCTTGGTCTTGATTTGTCGCGGACGGTGACGGAAGGCATCGTCAGCGGCAAACGGACGATGCCGGTGTCCACCTCAGCGGGCGACTGGGAGATTGACGTCATCCAGACGGATGCGGCAATCAACCCGGGCAACAGCGGTGGGGCGCTCATTAACAGCGCAGGTCAAGTGATCGGCATCAACAGCATGAAAATCGCGGAAACGGGCGTCGAAGGGCTCGGCTTTGCCATCCCGAGCGAAAACGTCAAGCCGATCGTCGAACAGCTCATGAAAGACGGCAAAATCAAACGCCCGTACCTTGGCGTCCAGCTCGTCGATGTGGCCGATTTGTCCGATGAAGTCCGCGCTGATGAACTGAAATTGCCGTCCAACGTGACATATGGTGCGGCCATCACGTCGGTCGAACCGTTCTCGCCGGCGGCCGATGCCGGGTTGAAGTCAAAAGACGTCATCGTCGCCATCAACGGCGACAAAATCGACAGCGTCAGCGCCTTGCGCAAATATTTGTATACGAAAACATCGGTGGGCGATCGCATCAAACTGACGATCTATCGCGATGGGTTTGAGACGACCGTATCGGTCACCTTAAAAGCGAGAGACAGCAGCCAATCGTAAGAAACAGCGCCTCTTTTCAGCCGAAGCGGCTGGAAAGAGGCGATTTTCATTTTCGTGTGGAGCGCTTGCTCATGATGCTGGAGTATAAAGCGAAAGGAGACGGCTGTACGTTGATCCGTGTCGTCAGCACTTTGTATCGAGTCTGCTCATATTGCGAGAGCTGGCATGACGACGCGCAGCCGCTGCATGTCCGAGAGTGGGTGCGCCCGCAATGCAGGGCGCACCATGACCCGGATCATAACGCCGCTCGGAATGATGTTGAAGGAAGGGCTTCGTTTGCTGTCGTCACAAGGCAGCCGAACCGTGGGACGCACGGGGGCGGCTTGGCTGGCAGCCTGCCGTGGGGCGGGTATTTCCAAGAATTCCCCAACTCTAAGCGTGAGCGCAGATGGGAGAGTGTTCGTCCCCTCTAATTTTTGTGAATATATGACTATTTTTCCATTAGTAATAAATACTCTTTTTTTTTTTTTTTTTGAATTTCTAATAGAATTTTAATTACAAATATATTCATTTAACGGAGGTGTTTGTATTTTATGAAAAAATCTGCCTTGCTCTCTCCACTTGTCGCTTTGAGCCTCATTTACACATCGGGTGTTTCGTTGACGTATGCTGATTCGGGGGAGAAAGCAGATAAGGTAAAACTCCAGATGGAACAAGAAATGGACAAGAAACAGCTAGAAGAGCGTCAGGAAATCAGAAATTTAATCAATGAACCTGTTGATCAGGGGGAAAATCTCTCCATAAAGAAGGAAACGTGCTCCATTTCATAGAACATTACAACCATCAAGGCTGGAAGGGGATTCAATATGGGCCCAAGTGCACCGCTATGGATGTCAATGTTGTACTACCTCATGTGCACCGCGACGTTGCTCGCCGGTGTGGTGATGCTGGTGAAAGGAACGGTTCGCCGCTTGTATTCGCTCGCTGCGGTGCTTGCGGTGCCGCTCTTTTTTCTGAACAATTTTCACACGATCGCCAGGGTCGGTGTCGATCCGTTCGACTATTGGCAGCAATCCCTTATCGAAGGGCAATGGTGGGCGTGGCTGTCGCTTGCGTTGTTCCTTTACATCGTATGGTACTGGGGATTGCTTGTCCAGCGCATAGGAGGTAAAAAGGAAGGGCAGGCTTGGTGGAAGCGGCAGAGATGGATATGGGTTGTGCTGGCGGCAGCCGCGCCTGTCATCGTATATTGGGTGCAGAACATTGACAATTCCGTTGTCTCCTCGGTGCGGACGTACGAACCGTCCAACGCTCATTTGCCGCACGGTCCGTCAGCGCGTATTTTCTTTTTGTATTCTCACCCGTTGGAGCGGGAGTCATATATCGTGGAGGCGGACGAACATCATGTGCGCAAAGTGGTGACGCTGAAAGCAGTTGGAATCTCTCACCTTTCGCCCGCTTCTTCAACAAAGGAACTGTTGTTGTGGTCCGATTATACAGGAAAGTATGTGTATCGACTAAATCCAGACACATGGACGGTTGTCGATCAAAAGCGGTCTCCAGCCCTCTTTCCTTTGCCTCATTGGAGGGAGAGTGGGATATTCGTTCGCTGAACCAAGATGTAAAAACCAATAAACTAGAAGTAAGAAAAGAGGGAAAATTGTTATTTTCTAAACGATTCCCTCCCTACGTTCTTCAAGTTTTGCACGTAGCGCCGTATTTCTATGTGTTCGCCGATGTGATTGAAAAGGAACAAGGCGTATTGTATGTGATCGATCAACGCGGTGAGGTCGTGAAAGAAATTCCGTTGCTCACTTCCTCCGCCCGATCGATGGCGGCTTTCCGCAACTACCTTGTCATCGCCACGAAACCTCGTCTCACAATCATTGATCCGCATTCATGGCGAGTGACATATTGGGACATGGGGCAAGAGGAAACACGATTCGATCAGCTCCAAGTGAAAGGAGACGCGCTGTGGGTGAGCTATGTCCAGAGGGAAAAGTCGGGGTGGATTGCTTTGAACGATCAGTTCAAGCTGATCGAAAAGCATGAACTGCCTTCTGTGTACTGGGAAGCACGGTTTCACGGCGATTATGTGTATATATTGTTCGAGCCGCAGGAGGGGAACAAGGCGGACAATGCAGGAGAAATGAACATCTTCCAGCTGCGTACGGCCCAACTTGCCGCCAAGTTTACTGTGCCGAAACAAAAGCACAACTTGCAGACATTTTACGTGATGGATGAAATACAATGATAGTGCAGGAGATGACGGCAAGGGGGGAGAGGGACATACAATTCCGAGACTATGAAGAATTTTGGCCGTTCTATTTGACCCAGCATCGCAAACGAGCGACGCGGCGCTGGCATTTTGTCGGAACGAGCTTTGTCTTTTTGTTCATCATCATCGCGGCTGTAACGGGAAACGCATGGTGGCTGCTTGGCGCGCCGATTGCCGCCTACACGCTCGCTTGGTTCAGCCACTTTTTCATCGAAGGAAACAAACCCGCCACCTTCGGCCATCCGCTTTGGTCGCTTCGAGCTGATTTTCACATGTACGGGCTGATGCTTGCGGGACGCTTGGGGCGTGAGCTTGAGCGGATTGGGCTTTCAGAGGATCGGGATGTCAGCCAAAATGGATAAGAATCACGTTGAGAGGCCTTTCTCCCGACTGATTTCTTCTATCAGTGATTGTCGTCGATCCTCAAGGCTTTTGAGGGATCGAAGGACGACGACAATCCGGGATGAAATATCAGGGAGAAAGGCCTTTGTCCCCGCATTACTTCTTCATTTGTTTAATCTTTTCAAGCGGCAGCCCGGTCAGTTCATGAATCGTGTCGGCATCATATCCTTTTGCCAACATTCGTTTCGCAACATCCATCTTTGCTTTTTCCATTCCTTTCTCCATTCCTTTCTCCATGCCTTTCTTCTCGTATGAAACGATGAGTTCCATGACTTTGGCAGCCTCCTTCTCCTCCATTGTATTCACCTCATTTCGCAGTCGGATTTCTTCTTCATCCGATAACCGCAAATATGTTTCGAAAAAGCCGAACAACAGACGCTGTTTCGCCTCATCGAGCTCGAGGCGGGTGAGCATGCGCAAAAATTCCTTTTTCACTTCCACCTTCTCATCTTCATTATACCCCATTTTGCTTAACAGGGCGGCGGCGACCGGGTTGTCATGGCGGATGTACTCGCGCCACGGGAGTTTGCGCAATTCGATGGCCAAAAAACGGAAATCGAGAACAGCCCAAAACGGAAACTCCACAGTGAAAGAGGAAGGTTCATTACGGATGGCGTCATAGCTGAAGATAGCGATCGGAAGAATACGGCGGCGGTGTTTTTGAAATAAACGGCTGAAATAAATGAACATTCGCTCCGAAAAAGCGGGTTGGATGTAGCTTTGGTGTTCGATGTGGACAATGATCAGTCCATCTTCCCCTTTTAGCTTTGTCTCGATCAATAGATCGACTCGATGTTTTTCCCCTGCAGTAACATCAGTCAACACTTCTTCTGATAAAAAGGAAAGATGGTTAAAGTCAACATGCTCGTATACGCGCGGGAAGAAGAGGAGAACGAATTCTTCAAAAAACGTGCTTAACAACTCTTTAAACAGGCGATCATGGTCAATGCGCGTTTCTGACATGGTCTCCCTCCCTATTTATTTTTGAACTCCCATTTGTTTTATTCGATCCATGCAAGGCAAAATCCTGCCTGATCACAGCTTTTTCACAGAAGTTTTTTGTTCGAAGACAGGAAATAAGAGAAATGCTGTCGAATTTTGATGCTGATGGAAAAATGATGAAACCAACTGATGCTTCGGCCGTATGAATCATTGACGGGAAAGGAGGGGAGGGGGATGTGGTTCGGTCATCCGCCTGAAGTCGTATACGGAGCGGTGTTGGTGGTCAGTGCGCTGCTGACGGTGTTGTATTTTTTCTTCAGCGACGTGCTTGACGGCCTGTTCGATGTAGCCGATCATCCGCTGTTCAGCCCGCAGCTCATTTTATCATTTTTCATCGTCGGCAGCGCGGTCGGGCTGTTGGCGGAAATGTATACGGATTGGGCATCAGGTTCTATCATTTGGCTTAGCATTGGGGTGGCGCTTGTTGCCGTGTTGCTTTTGCACTTTTTCGTTTTTTTGCCGCTCCGCTCGGCCGAGGCGTCGCTTGGGTATACGGACGCCGATTTGGAGGGGGCGCTTGCTAAAGTGATCGTCTCGGTGCCGCCTGACGGGTTGGGCGAAATTCTCATCTCCCGTAAAAGCGGCGCGGTGGCCAAAGCGGCGAAAAGCGCAAATAATGAGGCCATTCCGTCAGGGGAAGAGGTCATCATCGTACAAATGGAAAACGGCGTCGCTGTGGTGGCGAGGCACGATCCGTATCACCTTTCCATCTAAAACAAAGAAAGGGGACCTGTCAATGGTTGCGCCATGGTTGATTGTCATTGGTGTCGTCGTCCTGCTTCTTGTCGGACTCATTGCCATTTTCATCGCCCGCTACCGCACGGTCGGGCCGGATGAGGCGCTTATTGTCACTGGCAGCTATTTAGGAAGCAAAAACGTCCACGTGGACGAATCGGGAAACAAAATTAAAATTGTCCGCGGCGGCGGCACGTTCGTCGTGCCGATTTTCCAGCAGGCCGAGCCGCTTAGTTTATTGTCGATCAAATTGGATGTACAAACGCCGGAAGTGTATACGGAACAAGGCGTGCCCGTGATGGCGGACGGGGTGGCGATCATCAAAGTCGGCAGCTCGATTGGCGAAATCGCGACTGCGGCCGAGCAGTTTTTAGGCAAAACGCGTCAAGACATGGAAAACGAAGCGCGTGAAGTGCTTGAAGGCCATCTTCGCTCCATTCTCGGGTCGATGACGGTTGAAGAAATTTATAAAAACCGCGACAAGTTTTCGCAAGAAGTGCAGCGTGTCGCCTCGCAAGATTTGGCGAAAATGGGGCTTGTCATCGTCTCGTTCACGATCAAAGACGTGCGCGACAAAAACGGTTATCTCGATGCGCTCGGGAAGCCGCGCATCGCCCAAGTGAAGCGCGATGCTGACATCGCCACGGCCGAGGCGGAAAAAGAGACGCGCATCAAGCGGGCTGAAGCAGACAAGGAAGCGCGCAAGGCGGAGCTCGAGCGGCTGACGGAAATCGCGGAGGCGGAGAAAATCAACCAGTTGAAGCTCGCTGAGTTCCGCCGCGAGCAAGACATCGCCAAAGCGCGCGCTGATCAGGCGTACCACCTCGAAGAAGCGAAGGCGAAGCAGGAAGTCATGGCGCAACAAATGCAAATTAAAATCATCGAGCGGCAAAAACAAATCGAGCTGGAAGAAAAAGAAATTTTGCGCCGCGAGCGCCAGTACGATTCGGAAGTGAAGAAAAAAGCCGACGCTGAACGCTATGCGATTGAACAAAAAGCGGCGGCGGAAAAGGCGAAGCAAATCGCCGAAGCCGATGCGCAAAAATACCGCGTCGAAACGCTGGCGAAAGCGGAAGCGGAGCGCATCCGTCTCGACGGGCTGGCGAAAGCCGAGGCCGAGAAAGCAAAAGGGGAGGCAGAAGCGGAAATTATCCGCCTGAAAGGTCTCGCCGAAGCGGAAGCGAAACAAAAAATCGCCGAAGCGTTTGAGCGCTACGGCCAAGCCGCTGTGCTCGACATGATCATCAAGATGCTTCCAGAATATGCAAAACAAGTGGCGAGCCCGCTTGCGAACATCGAGAAGCTGACGATCGTCGACACTGGCTCAGGGGCAGGAGGCGGCGCCAACCGTGTCACGGGCTATGCGACGAACTTAATGGCGAGCTTGCAGGAGACGTTAAAAGCTTCGACGGGCATCGATGTGAAGCAGCTGCTTGAGAATCTCACGACAAGCGGTGCATCATCGGCCGTCACGGCCAAGCCAACCGTTGCCGAAGAGGCGAATGCGAGCCAGTCATGAACATGGTGTGCGGCGCCCTTGATCGAACGAAGGGCGCTTTTTTCGTGGTCATACTTGCGACATTCTTCGGAGTTGCGTATTAAGCATTGTTTCGCTATGATGGGAACGAGTGGAATGGAAAAAAGGAAGTAGGTTGAGGATGATGAAACGAGCTCGAATCATTTATAACCCGACATCAGGGCGCGAGCTGTTTAGGCGCCATTTGCCCGATGTGCTCGTTCGGTTGGAAAAAGCGGGCTATGAAACGTCGTGCCACGCCACCGAGGGTCCGGGAGATGCGACGAAAGCGGCGCGTCAGGCCGTCGAGCGGGAATTTGATCTCGTTGTCGCCGCGGGCGGCGATGGAACGATCAATGAAGTTGTCAACGGCATCGCCGATCAGCCGTATCGGCCGAAACTGGGCGTCATTCCTGTCGGGACGACGAACGATTTCGCCCGCGCCATCGGCGTGCCGCGCTCGATCGAAGGGGCGTGCGAGGTGATCGCCACGGGCGAGCCCGTACCCATTGACATCGGCTGTGTGACGAACGAAGACAAAACACGCTATTTCATCAACATCGCCGGCGGCGGCCGCCTGACGGAGCTCACCTACGAAGTGCCAAGCAAGCTGAAAACGATGCTCGGCCAGCTGGCCTATTACTTAAAAGGGATCGAGATGCTTCCGTCCATCAAGGCGACCGAAGCGCAAATCGAGTACGACGGCAAACTGTTTGAAGGCGAGATTATGATGTTTTTGGTTTCGCTCACGAACTCGGTCGGCGGTTTTGAAAAACTGGCGCCCGATTCGTCGCTCAATGACGGTCTGTTCGATTTCATCATCGTCAAAAAAACGAACTTGGCCGAATTCATTCGCCTTGTCACGCTCGCCGCGCGCGGCGAGCATATCAACGACCCGCATATCATTTACACGAAAGCGAACCGGGTGAAGGTGCGGTCGCCGATGCAGCTAAACTTAGACGGCGAATTCGGGGGCATGCTTCCAGGGGAATTTGTCAATTTGTACCGCCATTTGGAAGTCATCATGCCGAAAGACAAGGCGGAACAAGTGAGAACAGGAAGATGAGCCTGTTCTTTTCTTATGCCTCTAAGCCAATAAGGGAACGCTAACGGTATAAACCGATCGACAGAAAGGAGACGGACATGACCAAGCAGCAAGCACCAGTCGCCAAAAATGAATATTATGACGTCGTATTCACGGATTTGACCCACGACGGTCTCGGAGTGGCGAAAGTCGACGGCTTTCCCTTGTTCGTGAAAAACGCGCTTCCCGGGGAGCGGGCGAACGTAAAAGTCGTCAAAGTGAAAAAAGGCTACGGGTACGGCCGGCTTATCGAGCTGTACGAACCGAGCCCCGACCGCATCGAGCCCCCGTGCCCTGTCTATCGTCAATGCGGCGGCTGCCAGCTGCAGCACCTGAGCTACGAAGGGCAGCTGAAGGCGAAAGAGAAGCAAGTGAAAGAAGTGCTCGCCCGCATCGGCAAGCTTGACGGCGTCACCGTCCATCCCGTCATCGGGATGAAGAACCCATGGCGCTACCGCAACAAGGCGCAAGTGCCGGTCGGCGAGCGCGAAGGGGGCTTGGTCGCGGGCTTTTACAAAGAACGGAGCCATGAGATTATCGATATGGATGCCTGTCTCATTCAACAAGAGAAAAACGATGACGTCGTCCAAGCGGTGAAACGGATCGTCGAGCGCTACGGCATCCCGTCATACGATGAACTCGCCCATCGCGGCGTGCTCCGCCATATTGTCGCCCGCTACGGCGCGGCAACAGGCGAGGTGATGGTCGTGCTTGTCACTCGCACGAACCATTTGCCGCATGAACAAGAGATCGTTCGCTCCATCGTCCGTGAAATCCCGGACGTGACATCGATCGTGCAAAACATCAACCCCGAGCGGACGAACGTCATTTTTGGCGCCAAAACGCGGGTGTTATGGGGGAACGAATACATCACCGATCGCATCGGCGACATCCAATTCGCCATCTCGGCCCGCTCGTTTTATCAAGTTAACCCGGAACAGACGAAAGTGCTGTACGACAAAGCGCTCGAGTACGCTGAGTTGACCGGATCGGAGACGGTCATGGACGCCTACTGCGGCATCGGCACGATCTCGCTCTTTTTAGCGAGAAAAGCGAAGCATGTCTACGGCGTCGAAATCGTTCCCGAAGCGATCGAAGACGCCAAGCGCAACGCCGAGCTGAACGGCATCACAAATGTCACCTTCGAAGTCGGCGCCGCCGAAGACGTCATCCCGCGTTGGTATCAAGAAGGCATCCGCGCTGACTGCTTGGTCGTCGACCCGCCGCGCAAAGGCTGCGACGATTCGCTGCTTGAGACGATCATCGCCATGAAGCCGCCGCGCGTCGTTTACGTCTCGTGCAATCCGGCGACACTCGCCCGCGACTTGCGCATTCTAGAAGACGGCGGTTACGAAACGATCGAAGTCCAGCCGGTCGATATGTTTCCGCATACGGCGCATGTGGAGTGTGTGGCGAAGATTCAGTTGAGATAAGGCAACGGGCCGGTTGATCCGGCCCTGTTGTTTGTAATTTACGATCCAATTTCCGTTCTTTACTGTTCTTGACTTCCGCTTTCTAACGGTGGAATTGCGCAAACTGCCGTGGCAGGAGTACATCCGCCATGACAATCCGGTTGCCGCCTTAGTAAGTAAAGTCCTATAAGACGAGTTATGTTAACTTAAAAATCAAAAGGTTCATATCCCATGTGTCAGCGCCTATCCCTTATATTCATTGATGTGTTTTTGAATGTGAAAAGACACGATGTCAATCATTGAGTCTTTCGATCAAAAAAGAGGTAAATAGGCTATGATGATATTGTGAATATTGAAATGATATGTATTGCGATCATGATAAGACGTGATTCCTCTTCATTGATTTATTCTCTTCTTTGCGTCATTGAGATATATGTTTGTTTACTGTCTTCCCTTTTCCAGATATAATAATGATAAGAACTTGTAGAGTTTGTCCAAAATCCATCATTCTAAATTGTTTTCCCTATGGATATACTGGTACCACCTACATTCTTGATTAGGTGGTGGGAAAATGAAGAAAAAGGAGCGTGAAGACATGACTCCAGCAACAGAAATCAAAAAACCAAGTCTTCAATCATTGATTGAAAGCGGCAAAGTAAAAGTATTTAAAACAGATGATGAAGGCCGGGTTCTTTTGAATCCTGATGATCCAGATGATTTGGAATGGTTTGAAGATTGATGAGGGATCATAATGAACGTCAAGCCTGGAGATATTTATGATGTTTATTTCGGCTTCGAAGATCAACCGGGCGGAAAATTTCGCCCGGTTCTTATTGTGGAGATAGAACATAATATTGCTGCTGCCGTTGCAATCAAAATAACATCAAAAGGACCTAAAGCTCCTCCCACCATACATGATCAATATCGAATTGAGATTCAGTATTATTAGGAAGCGGGATTAACGAAAAAATCATGGGCAAGATGCGAAAAATTCAGGATATTTCCATTATCTGTATTTAATGAGACTAATAAATGTGGCACATTGCATCCTGATGACTTTGAAAGAGTTTACAGTGAATATTGTAAATTACGATTTTTTGAGTGATAGTATAAGTTGAAATCAGGCGTGTTGATTATCCAATAAAATCCAAAGGGTATAGAAAAAAGAGCACCTTTCCTGTAGAATGTGAGTAACGACACAAACAAACCCAGGGGGTGCTCTCTATGAACAAGCATACCACACTCCCGAATTTGATGCAAAAACTTGTTTCGGATGAAGAGATTCAA
>NZ_AYSF01000012.1:0-1707 GCF_000498995.1 Geobacillus thermopakistaniensis | reverse complement strand
ACTTTTTCACGAAAAGCCCTTGGAACGAGGAAAGGCTGCTTGGGAAGCTTCAAGAGTGGATCCTTTCCCAGGTCGAACGACTGGCCAAAAGGAAGAATCAACCCCTTTTTGTTTCGATTGATGATACGATTTGCCAAAAAACAAAGCCTTCGTCACGGGCTGCGCACGCCATTCAAGGGTGCGACTGGCACTACTCGCATAAAGATCATCAATCGGTCTGGGGGCATTTGCTCGTTTGGCTGATGGTGCACACCTTCACGCAGGCGTTCCCATTTGCGTTCCGCCTGTATGACAAGAAAGCGGGAAAAAGCAAGATCGNCTGATGGTGCACACCTTCACGCAGGCGTTCCCATTTGCGTTCCGCCTGTATGACAAGAAAGCGGGAAAAAGCAAGATCGACCTGGCGATTGAGATGCTTTCCTCGCTCAAGGTGAAGCGGGTTCAGCCGGTGTATGTGCTCATGGATTCGTGGCATCCGTCTAAGAAGCTCATCGAAGCCTGTCTGAAACAGGGATTCCATGTCATCGCGATGCTCAAGACGAACCGGATTCTCTACCCGAAAGGCATCGCCATCCAAGCCAAGCAGTTTGCCCGCTATATCGAGTCCAAAGACACCCGCCTCGTCACGGTGGGGCAGGAGCGTTATCGCGTGTATCGCTATGAGGGGGCCATCCATGGCCTCGATGACGCGGTGGTGCTGCTGGCTTGGAAGGCGGATCAAGATCGGAAGAGCACACGTCTGAACTCNCCCGCTATATCGAGTCCAAAGACCCCCGCCTCGTCACGGTGGGGCAGGAGCGTTATCGCGTGTATCGCTATGAGGGGGCCATCCATGGCCTCGATGACGCGGTGGTGCTGCTGGCTTGGAAGGCGGATCAGCCGATGGCGCCGGAACATCTTCATTGCATCTTGAGCACCGACCGGGAACTCGGGGACGAAGACATCTTGCGTTACTACGCCCAGCGCTGGACGATCGAGTGCTTTTTCCGGCAGGCGAAAGATCAACTGAAGCTGGATGGATACCGAGTCCGTCACGTTCGGGCGGTAAAACGGTATTGGGTGACCGTTTTATTGGCCTGCGTGTACAGCATCGCCGAATCCCGACAAAACCTCTCCACCGGGCTGGAGCTTCTTCGGTCGCGGAAAGACCACAGCGTCGTCGAGTTCATTTATGACGCTGCAAAGCAAGATATTCCCATTGATGTGATCAAAAAACAGCTCCGTATCGCGTAAGGGGTACCCTGTTTGTCTCTCTAACCATAGAAATTATTGTAATGAAAAATGCTCATCTACAGTAAAAGGAAGTGAAAAAATGACTGTTATAAGGGATATTCAACTTTCTATTCCAAGTGATATAAACTATTTTGATCATACTGTAATAGTTGACTATGATACTGGTGAGACAAGCCCCTTTACCGATTATAGGCAAAGCAAGTCCGCCATCTTGTAAATTAGCACATTATTTCAGAATCCCTTTTTCAAATTATTTCGGACGGATTCGGAAATAATGTGCAAAATCTTTGCGAATTATTCCAGGTTTTGCAGATTATTTCCGAACATTTGCACATTATTTCGGATGATTAACTAGAATGAGGATGGATCGGGATGAAACATAACAGGGGCCGATCAGCCCCTGCTGTGTCAGTACCCCATTTCTTCGGCTGCCATACGCACAATGTCTTCGTCAATCATATGTTTTTTTAATTG
>NZ_AYSF01000011.1:0-1056 GCF_000498995.1 Geobacillus thermopakistaniensis | reverse complement strand
TGTTGATTTCACCGCTAACATTATTGCCAGGATCTCGTCAGTGCTTTCTCTTTTTTGTCACTAAATCACAAAATTTGGTGATGAACCATTTTTTCTAAGTTTTTCGGCTCGGAAATACTTGTACTTGCATCTGCATAAATTTGACGCAAGAGCTCATTTTCACTTCTTCCGAGCTCTAAAAGAAGTCGCTGATAATGATTTTTTAACTCTATACCTTCAAGCTTTACTAAACTGTCCCAACGATACTCCTCAGGGATAACATGTTCGACATTCTGTCTATCTTTAGGAGAAAGCTTTGCTTTTTCGTGCATCATTTTTAGAAATAGGATATAAGTCAGCTCTGTTAAATATTGTTGATATGTAATCCCGTCATCACGCAGCACATTACACAAATTCCATAATTTCTGCACAATCTCTTGGTTGTTCATTGTTGACCTCCTCTTATCCATTGCATCACTTCACGAAAAAAGTGTGCCCCTGAAAAGAGGCACAGATTTAACTAATATATAAATGTTCATTTATAGTATACACGATCTTGTCAATATAGTCGCCAAACTCCCGTTTTAGCATATTATATCCTCCTTGTGACCGGAACGGCTCTTCCGAAAAAGCATCTTCTGGATTTGGTGCGAGCACTGGAAATTTCAATAGCTGTTTTTCAATCCGCTCCAACCACTTTTTCTGACGAGGCGTCCAGTCATGTAAGCTATAAACTTTCTGCATAGCGCGTTTTACCCGTGTTTCATGGTCGATGAGTGCATCACCTAGCGCAGCCTGGCGAATAAAGCTAATAATATCAGCGGCAATTTCTTCATTTTTAGCTTGCTTCCACGCTGTTTGCAGGTGGGACAGTTTAAAGCCTTTCGTTTCTAAAATAGTAATTAATTCACGTAAATCTTGCCGCGTTAAATCTTTTGGACGTGTACATACAATTTGCAGAGCAGGAATTAAGTTCATATTTTCTTTTACCCGAGTTCGACAGTTTTGAGGCCATTTTAGGCAAATGAAAATGGCCAAAATGCTGTTATATCAAAGATTTCGCGATGCGGATCCTAG
>NZ_AYSF01000010.1:0-1253 GCF_000498995.1 Geobacillus thermopakistaniensis | reverse complement strand
CGGCATCCGCCTAAAATTCGGCCGAAAAAACACGGCTGCCAGTAAACGAAGCAGCCCTCATGCGGGGGCGGCTTCGTTTTTTTGTCTACCGCTTGAGCGAGCCGACGGGCGAATGGTAACATAGAAGAGGAGGCCCGGTAAAAAATGGAGGGAGAACGAACGTGAAAGTGGCAGAAAAACAAATTGAAGTGCGTTATGCGGAAACAGACCAAATGGGCGTCGTCTACCACGCGAACTATTTAGTTTGGATGGAAGTCGGGCGCACGGAATTGATCAAACAGCTTGGCTTTCATTATGCTGACATGGAGAAAGAAGGCATCATTTCGCCTGTTGTCGATTTGCAAGTGTCGTACAAAAAGCCGCTTCACTACGGGGAAACGGCGACTGTCCGCACATGGATTGACGCCTATGACGGCATCCGCGTGACATACGGCTACGAGATTCTCGCCCCGGACGGCGAGGTGGCGGTGACCGGAAAGTCGCAGCATGTTTGCGTCAAGCGCGATACGTTTCGGCCGATCGTGATCCGCAAATATTTTCCTGACTGGCATGAAGCATATGAGCGGGCGAAGCGGTAAAGGGGAGCGGTGCGATGGCGTTTGGCATCCGCCGACATGAGCTCGCGGCATGGAAAGAGAAAGTGAAGCGCGGTGAAATCGCCTTTTTGACCCACTATTGGTACGACGAACGGTTTCCGCATTGCACGACAGTGACGAAAGTCGGCTGCGCCGATGTCGAAAAACTCGCCGCTTGGGGGCGGCAGTACGGGCTGAAGGAAGAGTGGATCGATCGGCGCGGTGAGTTTCCGCATTTCGATTTGCTCGGTGAGACGCAAACGCGCATTTTGCAGCAGGAAGGACGGCTGTTTGAACTGGAACGATTCACGAAACGGGGGAAGAAGGAATGATGATCGATTTGGCCGTTGTGAAGGAAATGTCGAAACATACGTTGATCGATACGCTCGGCATCGAAATTGTTGAGGTTGGCGAAGGCCGCGTCGTCGCGACGATGCCGGTCGACTGGCGCACGCACCAGCCGGCTGGGCTGCTGCATGGCGGCGCCTCAGTCGCCTTAGCGGAGACGGTCGCCAGCATCGGCGCGTACGCGCTTGTGGACCCCAACACGGAAAACGTCGTTGGATTGGAAATCAACGCCAATCACGTCCGCGCCGTTCGCCGCGGGACGGTGACGGCGACAGGGACGGTGTTGCACCGCGGTCGGACGACGATGGTGTGGGAAAAGCGCGCCGAAAA
>NZ_AYSF01000009.1:0-2697 GCF_000498995.1 Geobacillus thermopakistaniensis | reverse complement strand
GCGGTCAAAAATCATTGGTGCAGCTTTGCAGTGCTCTAGCTCTCAAGCAAAACACCTCTCTGAGTGCGGAAGGGCTCAATCAACGGTTTAATGAAAAAGCGGTGAGTTTCCTCAAAGCGGTGTTTGAAAAACTGCTCATTCATCAGACTCAGGAAGCCCGTCACTTATGTCAAAGACATTCGCTGTTTCGCCGGATTCGCATTCTCGATTCCACGTCGTTTCAACTGCCTCCTGAAATCCGGGGGATTTACGAGGGATGTACGGGGCCTGGGGTGAAAATTCAGCTAGAATATGAATGGCTAGAAGGGAAGTTTCTCCATGCGGATGTCGAAGATGCCCGTCATCACGACGCCGCCTACGGAGCGTCCCTTCTATCGACCATCCAAGAGGGAGACCTTTGTTTGAAAGACTTAGGGCTATTTTTCGCTTGAGGGATTGCAAGCCATTCATGACGCCGGAGCCTTTTATATTTCCCGGCTCAAACACAATGTAGGGATTTACCAAAAAGAAGGAGACCGATTTCGAAAATGGGAACCAGAGGATTTCCTTGCGGTGCTGCAACCCGGAGAAACCATGGAACTGGAACATGCGTATGTCAGTGGAAAGAAAGTTCATCAACCGCGGCTCATTGTGTATCGGCTGACCGAAGAACAGGAGCGACAGAAGGAAGGACAATGGAAACAGAAGGCGAAACGAAAAGGGGCCGCGTACGTGACGCGACGCCCCCACTCAATATATGTATATATCACCAATATTCCAGCGATTTATACCTCTTTGCACGAAATTCATACGCTGTATTCTCTTCGCTGGCAAATTGAAGTGGTATTTAAGACATGGAAATCCCTGTTTCACATTCATCGATTCAAACCGATGAAAGGGGCTCGCTTTCAGTGCCACCTGTATGGAACGTTGATTGCCTTATTGATCAGCTCCACTGTCATGTTTAAAATGCGGGAATGGCTCTATCGAAAACAGAAAAAGGAATTGAGCGAATATAAGGCGATGAGTATGATCAAGGAGTTCGGTATGGATTTCTTTCAAGCCTTATGGTGTTCTGAGGCGTTAGTTGTCCAACTCCTTTTAAAACTGTGTGACATCATCGCTCAACACGGAAAAAAATCAAGGCGTTATACAAAAAAGAGCGCTTTAGACATTATCGAGAGTTTGGTCATCATGCCGGTGTCGTAAGAAATTCCCGCCTCATACCATGAAAAAAACCTTCTATAGGGAAGGTGTATTTGGCATGCCTATCTTTATATATTCTCACGGTCACAGCCTCCAAAGATGAAAAGTGAAGCCTTGGAGCTACTCGCTCCAAGGCTTCACTTGATGGCTATGGGGGATCTCTCCTTTCGAATGTTGGGTGACACTTTCATTCTACTGGAGATCCGCCAGCAAGGGCTATTTTTATGCTTGATCAAGTTNTCGAATGTTGGGTGACACTTTCATTCTACTGGAGATCCGCCAGCAAGGGCTATTTTTATGCTTGATCAAGTTTATCTAGCACCACGGGTTAAATATAATTTTCTAACAAACTCATCTAGTTGTTTAGTGTCTGTAATATTTTTGTTACAACGTTCGCTATCTAGGCATACATAATGACCAAAAGCTTTATAATATGAAGTTTGGTTATTGTGCTTTGAATTTGAGGATATTAAGACTAGTTCTTCAAAAGAATTACAGAATGCACAATACCCTTTTTTATTGCATAAAGTAATTCTTGATTGAAATCCTACAATTTTATTATTAAATTGATAAATAAAAAATTTCCTAAAGGAGCCTAAATCATTCCAACTTACATATGTTAATGGCTTATCTTCATTAAAAATATTCCTTGGTATATTTAACTTTTTTACATTTTTAAATAACTTTCTTAATTTAACCTCGCTTAAATAAGGAAAATGTTTAGTATAGTCATATATTCTTTTTATATACTCATCAAACTCCAGCTCAGTTTTTATTTTATTAATTTCAGACAAAAGCCTATATTGTTCTTCATTTAAATTACTAAATTGGGAAACCACCTTATTTAAAGACATTTCTCTTATGTTAGCTAATACATCATTATCAATGTTTTGGTTTATATTTTGCTTAAGCATTTCAACTTGCTTCTTAATAAAATTGTATTGGTGGTTTAGAATAAATTTTTCAAGCATAAAAATTTGCCTCCTAATCAAATAAGAGATTTAACAGTTAATAACTCTATTTAATAAAGGGATTAAATAGCGAAAAAGTATAAATAGTTTCCCGTAAGTTTACATATTTTTGCATAAATTATTTTAAGTTTGACACGGATCCTTACAAGCAGGATGTGCGAGCCAAGGAGCAAGGTATATCAGGGATCTAGCACCGGCTCAAACTACCAATCATGGTCGTTTTTCCGCATTAAATGATGGTAATTTAATTGTGTATTTACTTTGCAACTTTTTTATTACAAACTGTAGTTGAGCAAATTTACTAACATAAATTTACATCCAAACAAAAAAGGAGACATGAACCCGACTCCTTGGTTAAAATAGATGTGCTAACCAACCATTCACAAGGAGGTTCATGTCTCATGAATAGATTAGCACATCATCAAGGAATCCACAAGTTTTTCATGGCGTTGGAGTCAGTCAAGACTTTGTGGAGAACATTTTTTCGGTTCACTACGGGCGTTGTCAATCACTAGTTATCGAACCATTTTCAGGAATTAAT
>NZ_AYSF01000008.1:0-1628 GCF_000498995.1 Geobacillus thermopakistaniensis | reverse complement strand
CACTACCAGAAAAAAAGAATGCCGAAAATATTCCGGCTGTCGTCGACCATGTCCTGTCGCGCTCTGAATTTTATACGGCCTATACGCCGTATCAACCGGAAATTTCCCAAGGCGAGCTGCAGGCGATTTTTGAGTTTCAAACAATGGTGTGCGAGTTGACCGGCATGGATGTCGCCAACTCGTCGATGTACGACGGCGGCACGGCGCTTGCCGAAGCGGTGCTTCTTAGCGCCGCGCATACGAAGCGGAAGAAAGTGCTCATCTCGACCGCCGTTCATCCGCAATATCGGGAAGTCGTGCGCACGTACGCCAAAGGACAGAAGCTCGAAGTGAAAGAAATTCCGTATGACGGCGGCATCACCGATCTTAAGGCGCTTGAAGCGGAAATGGGGGATGATGTGGCGTGCGTTGTCGTCCAATACCCGAACTTTTTTGGTCAAATCGAGCCGCTGAAAGCGATCGCGCCGCTTGCGCATGAAAAGAAAAGTTTGTTTGTCGTCGCCAGCAACCCATTGGCGCTTGGTGTGTTGACTCCACCCGGAGCGTTTGGCGCCGACATTGTGGTCGGCGACATGCAGCCATTTGGCATCCCGACGCAATTTGGCGGCCCGCATTGCGGCTATTTCGCTGTCAAAGCGCCGCTCATGCGCAAAATTCCAGGCCGTCTTGTCGGGCAGACGACCGATGAGGACGGGCGCCGCGGGTTTGTCTTGACGCTTCAAGCGCGCGAACAGCACATCCGCCGCGATAAGGCGACATCCAACATTTGCTCCAATCAAGCGTTAAACGCCTTGGCCGCTTCCGTTGCGCTGTCGGCGCTTGGCAAGCGGGGCGTGAAAGAAATGGCGGCGATGAATATTCAAAAAGCGCATTATGCGAAGGTGGAACTTGAAAAGCGCGGACTGTCGTCGCCGTTTGCCGGCCCGTTTTTCAACGAGTTCGTCATCCGGCTTGGACGGCCGGTTTCTGATGTGAACGATCGCCTGCTCGAAAAAGGAATCATCGGCGGCTATGACCTTGGGGCTGACTATCCGGAGCTTGCCGGTCATATGCTTGTTGCTGTCACCGAACTGCGGACAAAAGAAGAAATCGATCGGTTTGTCAATGAATTGGGGGATGGCCATGCATAACGATCAACCGCTTATTTTCGAACGAAGCAAGCCGGGGCGCATCGCCTACAGCCTGCCAGCGCTTGACGTGCCGGCTGTCGATGTCAGCGAGCTCGTGCCGGCCGATTATCTTCGCACTGAAGAGCCGGAGCTCCCGGAAGTGTCGGAGCTTGACTTAATGCGCCATTATACGGCGCTCTCGAAACGAAACCACGGCGTCGATTCCGGTTTTTACCCGCTCGGGTCGTGCACGATGAAATACAATCCGAAAATCAATGAAAACGTCGCCCGCCTCGCCGGGTTTGCCCACATTCATCCGCTTCAGCCAGAGAAAACGGTGCAAGGGGCTCTTGAGTTGATGTACGACTTGCAAGAGCATTTAAAAGAAATCACGGGCATGGATGCGGTCACCTTGCAGCCGGCGGCCGGCGCCCACGGCGAGTGGACCGGGCTGATGATGATCCGCGCTTACCATGAAGCAAACGGCGACTTTTTCGGCTCTGTTTTCCATCGCGGCGG
>NZ_AYSF01000007.1:0-2586 GCF_000498995.1 Geobacillus thermopakistaniensis | reverse complement strand
TTTTTCGGCCCATTTTTGCCGACTTGGTGGTGATGGCGGTCGGCATTCGTCCGAATGTTGATTTAGCGCGGAGAAGCGGCATTGAAGTGAATCGAGGGATCGTTGTCAATGACTACTTGGAAACGAGCGTGCCGCACATTTACGCGGTCGGTGAATGCGCGGAACATCGTGGTGTTGTGTATGGGCTCGTCGCTCCGCTTTATGAGCAGGGGAAAGTGCTGGCAGAGGCGATTTGCGGCCGAAAAGGAAAGCCGTACGAAGGATCCGTCGTCTCGACCCAACTGAAAGTGTCAGGCGTCGATGTGTTCTCAGCCGGCGAGTTTATGGACGTTGAGGGCACGGAATCGATCAAGTTGTACGACGAAGCGCGCTCGGTGTACAAGAAAGTCGTCGTTCGCCAAGGGAAAATCGTTGGTGCAGTGCTGTTTGGCGATACGAGCGAGGGCCGAAAGCTGTTCGATATGATCCAGCGCGGCGATTCGGTTGAGGCGCTCTCGCTGTCGCTGTTTGCCCCAACCGCTTCAGGCGGGAAGGGAAGTCTTGCGGCGGCGATGGCCGATGCCGATGTGGTTTGCGGCTGCAACGGGGTGACAAAAGGCGCGATTTGTCAGGCGATTGCCGAACACGGACTTAAGACAGTCGCCGAGGTGCGCGACTATACGAATGCGTCTCGCTCGTGCGGCGGATGCAAAGGGCTTGTCGCCGAGCTGCTTGAGCATATGCTTGGTGAGGAAGCGAATCGGTATGCGGTGAAAGAAACGATCTGCGGCTGCACGGACCTAAGCCGCGAGGAAGTGATTGCGGCCATTAAAGAAAAACGGCTGATGACGGTCAAAGAGGTCATGAGCGTATTGGGATGGAAAAACGAGGAAGGCTGTTCCAAATGCCGTCCGGCGCTCAATTATTACCTGGGCATGTTGTATCCGGGCGAGTACGATGAAGAAGCGGAATCGTTGTTTGTCAATGAGCGGCTGCACGCCAACATCCAGGCCGACGGCACGTACTCCGTTGTCCCGCGCATATATGGTGGGGTGACGACAGCCGAACAGCTGCGGAACATCGCCGATGTCGCGGAAAAATACAACGTGCCGATGATTAAGATCACCGGCGGGCAGCGCATCGACTTGCTTGGGGTGAAAAAAGAAGATTTGCCGCGCATTTGGGCCGATCTCGGCATGCCGTCCGGCTACGCCTACGCCAAGGCGCTTCGGACGGTGAAAACGTGCGTCGGCAAGCAGTTTTGCCGCTTTGGCACGCAAGATTCGACCGGTCTTGGCATTCGGATGGAACAAACATTTGAGCGGCTGAAAACGCCGCATAAAGTGAAAATGGCCGTCTCCGCCTGCCCGCGCAACTGCGCGGAATCGGGCATTAAAGATGTCGGCGTCGTCGGCGTCGAGGGCGGATGGGAGATTTATGTCGGCGGCAACGGCGGCACCCATTTGCGTGCAGCTGACTTGCTTTGCACGGTCAAGACGGAAGACGAGGTGATCGAGATGACCGGCGCTTTTTTGCAATATTACCGCGAGTCCGCGCATTATTTGGAACGGACGTCCAAATGGGTCGAGTGCGTTGGGCTTGAGCATATCCGCGAAGTGTTGTTCGATGTGGAAACGCGCCGCGCGCTGCTCGAACGGCTTCACAAAGCTCTTTCGGCGACAAAAGATCCGTGGCGGGAAATCGTCGAAAACGAGAGACTGCAACAAATGTTGTTCCGCGATATCGGCGACAAAGAGCCGGTGCCGGTGGAATGAAGGGGGATGGCGGCGGGCGAACGGAAAGATGGGCGGGCAAAAAAGCCGGTTGCTTCCGCCGCCCAGCCTTATCCAGCGTTTCAGCGGAGAGAAAAGAGGCTGCCCAACAGGCTGGCCTTTGACTATGCATCCATGCGAGGAGGATCAAGTGATGATGAGAGTAGAAGTGGGAACAATCGAACAGTTGCCGAAACGGCTTGGAAAATGTGTGCGTATCGGAGCGCTTGAANAATCATTCCCGGAAAACTTTGCCGAAAAAGGCTGCCCAACAGGCTGGCCTTTGACTATGCATCCATGCGAGGAGGATCAAGTGATGATGAGAGTAGAAGTGGGAACAATCGAACAGTTGCCGAAACGGCTTGGAAAATGTGTGCGTATCGGAGCGCTTGAACTTGCTTTATTTCGTACGGGTGAAGACCGGGTATATGCCGTTGAAAACCGCTGTCCGCATAAAGGAGGTGATCTGTCGCAAGGCATTGTCAGCGGCGAGTATGTGTTTTGTCCGCTTCATGATTGGAAAATTTGCCTGAAAGACGGCCGGGTGCAGGCGCCGGATGAAGGGTGTGTCAAAACGTACCGCGCGGCGGTGAAAGACGGCTTGGTATATGTCGAGCTGTAGGAAGCGGGGGAATGGCGATGACGAACGAATTGCTGCGCTACTTTCGCGCCAAGGAAAAAGAACGGGCGTCGGAAACGGCCGCCGCGACCCAATGTCCGTTTTGCAGCGTCCAGTGCACGCTTCAGCTGGTGGAGGAGCGGATTGTGGAACGGCGCCGCTACAAGGCGGTCCCGACCGACAACCCGTTTTCGGCTAAATTTTAAAAGGACCTGC
>NZ_AYSF01000006.1:0-1993 GCF_000498995.1 Geobacillus thermopakistaniensis | reverse complement strand
TCCTCGCGGTTTAAAAGTTTGCCGAAAACGGCCGGTTTGTGCGCGTCAGTTGGGAGGAGGCGCTTTCGCTAATCGTGGAACGAATCATCTCCATTCAGAAGGAAGATGGAGTTGATGCGTTTGCCGTTTACGGCGGCGGGTCATTGACGAACGAGGAAGCGTATTTGCTTGGAAAATTTGCCCGCGTGGCGCTCAAGACACGGCATATTGACTACAACGGACGCTTTTGCATGTCGGCAGCCGCAGCGGCCATGAACGACGCATTCGGTCTTGACCGCGGGTTGACGAATCCACTGTCCGATATTCCGCTCGCTCAGACGATCATTTTGGCTGGGACCAATATCGCCGAATGCCAGCCGACGTTGATGCCGTATTTTTATGAAGCGAAGAAAAACGGAGCTTTTATCATTGTGGTGGATCCAAGGGAAACGAAAACGGCGGCGTTGGCTGATCTGCACCTGCCGCTCAAGCCCGGAACGGATGCGGCATTGGCCGTCGGCATAGGAAAAGTGTTGCTTGACGAAGGATTTATCGATGAAACATTTGTGCGTGAACGGACGGTTGGGTTTACCGAATGGAAACAGCACATAGAAGCGGTGAAGATGGACGAGATCGCCCGGGTGACCGACGTGCCGGCCGAGAAGATCCGCTTGGCGGCACGAAAGTACGGGGAGGCGGCCGATGCGATCGTGCTCACGGCGCGCGGCCTTGAACAGCAAGCGGACGGCTATGCGGCGGTCAGACACTGGATGAATGTCGTATTGGCGACAGGGAAAATCGGCCGTCCCGGTTCGGGTTTTGGATCGATCACTGGGCAAGGAAACGGACAAGGCGGCCGCGAGCATGGACAAAAAGCTGATCAGCTGCCGGGCTATCGAAGCATTGAGCATCCGGAACACCGCCGGTATATTGCGAACATATGGGGCATTTCGCCGGATGAGCTGCCGCGAAAGGGAGTGTCAGCGTATGAAATGATGCAAAAAATCGGTGCGGGCGAGATTACCGGGCTGTTGGTCATGGGATCGAATCCCGTCGTCTCCAGCCCGAACGCGGCGTTTGTTGCCAAAGCGTTGCAAAAACTGAAGTTTCTTGTCGTTGCGGATATGTTTTTGTCGGAAACAGCCGAGCTGGCGGATCTCGTGTTGCCTGTTTCCTCGTATTTGGAAGATGAAGGGACGGTGACGAACGTCGAAGGGCGGGTATGCTTTCGGCCAGCGGCTCGGAAGCGTCCTGGGGGGGTGAAACATGATTGGGAAATTTTATGCGCGATCGCTCACAAGCTTGGCAAGGGCCGCTGCTTTTCCTTTACGTCAGCCGAAGAGATTTTCAACGAACTGCGGCTGGCAAGCCGCGGCGGCAAAGCGGACTATTATGGTGTGACGTATGAGCGGCTGCGCCGCGAACGTGTCTACTGGCCTTGCCCCGATCCGCATCATCCCGGGACTCCTCGACTGTTTACGGAACGGTTTGCTCATCCGGACGGCAAGGCGCGGTTTGCGGTTTTGCCGTTTTGGATGGACAAAGAGGAGACGGATGAACGTTATCCGCTTTATTTAACGACAGGAAGGGTGCTTGCCCATTATTTAAGTGGAACGCAGACGCGGCGCAGTCCAGCACTGGCGGCGCGGCAGCCGGAGGCGACCGTCGAGATCCACCCGAGGACAGCCAAACGATACGGGATCGGCCCAGGGATGCTTGTGCGCATTGAAACGCGGCGCGGTGCGGCGGTCGTCCGCAGCCGTTACAATGATCAAATTCGCGAGGATACCATTTTTGTCCCATTCCACTGGAGCGGCCTGCAGCAAATCAACAACGTTACGTCCGATGAGCTCGATCCGCATTGCCGGATGCCGGCGTTTAAGCGGTGCGCAGCTCGGGTGCGGCCGGTGGTCGATTTAGGGAGAAATTAGCCATCAAGATTCAAACATCGTTCTGCCTCTCATCAGCAGCTGGAAACCGCACTCATCATTTTCGGCTTCATTTTACCACAATT
>NZ_AYSF01000005.1:0-2207 GCF_000498995.1 Geobacillus thermopakistaniensis | reverse complement strand
TTTTCGGCGGCATTTTTCTACTTGTTTCTCAGCATCCGCTCCGGGTTGTTTTCGGCGCTGTTTGGCGACCGGTTTGCGTTTTGGCGCCGGAAAGAGAAAAAGGCGGTATCGTAGAAGGGATCGGCCGTTGACCGGACGGCCGTTTCCTAGAAGCGGCTCGTTTAGGCCGGGAGCCCGGCGGACGGCGCTTCTTGCGAACGTCGCGGCGCCCTAGCGAAAGGGTTCGACGACGGCTGTTTTTCGCCCTCCCCCATGCCGTTCGGCTTGCGGCAAAAAAAAGAAGGCGGTCGTCCCCGCCTTCTTTCTCCATTTTGCTTACGACAGGCCGAGCCGGCGTTCGATGCGATCGAGGCGGCTTTCCACCCGGTCGAGCCGGCGGTCGAGCCGTTCGACGGCCCGCTCAAGCCGTTCGATGCGCCGCGCCCAGTTGGCGAATGGCCCGCCTGGGTATCCGGGCCAAAATTGGCTGGCTGGCGGCTGTTGACGGTAATCATCCAACGTTGGGACATAATAGTAATATTCATTCATCGGCAAATCCCCCTTCTTGATGTTTCCTTCACAGTGTATGGGGGGAAGGCGGAAGCGGACTAGATGAACGCCTAATGAAGGCCATATTTTTAGGAGGGAGATTTGTGGAACTGCGCATTGACAAGCTGCTCGCCCATATGGGGTATGGGACGAGGAAGGAAGTGAAAAAGCTGCTCAAGTCCGGAGCGGTGAAAGTGGATGGCGCGCCGGTCCGTGATGCGAAAACGAAAGTGCGGCCGGATGAGCAAATCGTGACCGTTTGGGGAGAAACGGTCGAGTACAAGCCGTTCATTTACTTGATGATGAATAAGCCTTCGGGGGTCGTTTCCGCGACGGAAGATGCCGTGGAAGAGACGGTCGTCGATTTGCTTGAAGAAGAAGACCGGGCATTTTCCCCGTTTCCGGTCGGGCGGCTTGACAAAGATACGGAAGGGCTGCTGCTCTTGACGAATGACGGCCAGCTCGCCCATCAGCTGTTGTCGCCGAAAAAACACGTGCCGAAAACGTATTTTGCCGTCGTGGACGGGGAAGTGACGGAAGCGGATGTCGCGGCGTTTCAGCGCGGCGTCGTCCTTGATGACGGCTATGAAACAAAGCCGGCCAAGCTCGTTGTGTTGAAATCCGGCCTTCGTTCCGATGTCGAGGTGACGATCACCGAGGGGAAGTTCCATCAAGTGAAGCGGATGTTTCAAGCGGTCGGCAAGCGGGTCGTCTATTTAAAACGAATTCAAATGGGGCCGCTGCCGCTTGACCCGGATTTGGCCGTCGGCGAGTATCGGGAATTGACGGATGAAGAGGTGGGCATGTTGAAGCAATACCGGCCAGAGACGGACGAAAAAAAAGGAACCTGACGCGGTTCCTTTTTTATGGAAAAATAGTGGATATTCATCTGTGGAAAAGTGGTTTGCGTTCATCTCCCATCTTGCCTACCCTATTGGCACCGGGTTTACGAAGAGATGCGCACTTTTTTGTTTGTGGTCGTCCATTTGCCCTTGCTTGGGCTGCGAACGAGATCGTTGTACATAAGCACGTTCAAGTCGCGCTGGATCGTTCGTGGGGTGGTGCCGAACTCATCAACAAGCTCTTGGGTCGTAACCGTTCCTTTTTCGCTAATGTACATATACACGGACTTGATGCGGGTAAGCATCCGATGTGTTGAAGGTTTCAAAAGACCACTCCCTATCTTAGCATCATTCGCATGGCACAACCGACCGCTAGCAGATGAGAGATGTCTTTGTCTGTTTACTACCATTGTACACGAAATGAGAGGGAAAATGCTACCCGGTTGCTTCTATTCACGAAAAATTTCAACATTTTGTCATGAAACGGAAATCGATTTGCAACGAATGAAACATTTTGACTTCCTGTTTTTGATATGATACGTTGGCAACAAAGGGTGTTGAATAAGGAAAGGAAGAATGGCGTTGAACATCGACTGGATGAACGAAGCGAAGAAACGAAAAGACGATCTTGTCCGCGACGTGCAAGCGCTTGTCCGCATTCCGAGCGTCCGCGAGGATCAGCAGGCGCAACCAGGCGCGCCGTTTGGGCCCAAGGTGGCCCAGGCGCTTGAGCATATGCTTCGCCGCGGCCGGGAGGAAGGGTTTCGCGTCAAAAATGTGGACGGATTTGCTGGGCATATCGAAATGGGTTTTCGGCGGATTTTTGTCGACATCATC
>NZ_AYSF01000004.1:3149-3644 GCF_000498995.1 Geobacillus thermopakistaniensis | reverse complement strand
GCTCGCACGCTGGAGTCGATCGTGGGGTATGCGGTCATGAGCCACGAGGCGATTCGCCAACTGGTGCTGGAGGCCTCTGTCTCGCTGCACCACCCTGTTTCCCAACGGCACGGCCGAGTGCTGTTTGTGGAGGCGGAAGGACTCTGTTTCCCGCCAGGGGAAAGGGAAACGGGCGAAAGAAGAGAAAATCCTGGCGATTCACGAGGGATGGAAACGAAACGGTTCGCAGCTCGAGCTGGTGAACCGGCGCTGCTGCCTCCATGAAGGGGCGGGAGACGTGTGGGAACGGTTTGAGGAGTGGCTGATGAACGAATATGCCTATGACCCGTGCCGGGACCTTTTGATCATCAACGGCGACGCGGCGTCGTGGATCACGGCCTGCCGGGAGTATTTTGGAAAGCGAGCCTGCTTTCAGCTGGATCGATTTCATGTGGCGCGGGAGCTGCGTCAGTGTCTGTCCGGCCATCCGCGTTGGCGGGAGGTGCGGAAGAAGCT
>NZ_AYSF01000004.1:0-3082 GCF_000498995.1 Geobacillus thermopakistaniensis | reverse complement strand
TGATCCGCCGGATCGAGTCGATGCCGGGATGCATCCGGGACTATCGGGGGTGGCTGTCGGAGCAAGGGGTGGAGACGACCGGCATGCGTTCGATGGGCCATGCGGAGAGTGTGATGAGCCGATTTGCGCATCGGGTGAAATCCCGCCGCAGCTGGAAAGACCAAGGGCTTCGGGCGTTTCTGAGGGTGATGGCAGCCCGAATCGACGGGATCGGGTGGAGAAAGGGACGGTGGGAGGAGCAAGAGCCCCAGTCGGCCGTCTCGGCCTCAACAACGTCCAAGCGGATCGAACAGGCCAAACGGAAGGCAGGACGGTTGTGGACAGATGTGGTGCGTCAGAATATACCGTGTCTGCAACAGTCATCCGGGACGCCGATCCATCAAGCGTTGTCGGCGCTCCGGGATGGTGGTTGGGTGTAAAAAAATGGAATATCGTATCATCGNATTAATTCCTGAAAATGGTTCGATAACTAGTGATTGACAACGCCCGTAGTGAACCGAAAAAATGTTCTCCACAAAGTCTTGACTGACTCTTCTTTCCCGACAAGGTTGTGTTTTTTCAATAATCGGTATATATATAAGTTGAATTAAAGATTTACAACTGAACACACAAACGATCGATCGTTTGTTCTGGTTTCTGGTTGATTCGCTGAATAAAGGCTTGGACATTCTTTCTAATTTCTTGCACACTCGAATAGAACACGTTGTAAATCACGTCTGATTTCAGCCATTTCCATAGCCCTTCAATCAAGTTCAATTGCGGACTGTATGGTGGCAAAAAGACGAGCTCTAACCGATCTTCGTGTTCTTTTAAAAATGGCTGAATGAGTTTGGCATGGTGAATTCGAGCGTTATCTAAAATCATCACTATTTTGCCTGTGGGATAGCGTTCTAACACAAGTTGAAGAAATCGAAGAAATGTTTCCGCGTCATAGCGTTCTTCTTCGATGCAAAACACTTCCCCTGTTTCGTAGTTCAACGTGCCAATCAGCTTCAACCCTTGATGTTTTCCAAACGTCGGAATGATTCGTTGTTTTCCTTTGACAAACCATGTTTTTTGAATCGCTTGGTAATCACGAATCATCGACTCATCTTGAAAGAGGACATGGGCGATGTTCCCATCTACCAGTTTTTTTTACTTCAGGGAAGGTGATTTCGACGAATTCTTTTTGTTTCTCTTCATCGGCATTGGCTAGTGTATAGGTCGGTTTCGTATAGCTTAGCCCTAACCGATGCAGAATGTCACTTGTTCCGCGAAGCGTGTATGTTGGCCCCCACTTTTGTTGAATGAGTTCAGCGATTATCGCAAGCGTCCAATTATATTTTGCTTCGAATCCCACATCTACGGGGAGCTGATGTTCAATGATCAAAGCCAGCTCTTTTTCCTGCTCAGGGGTCAATCGACGTGGGGCGCCAGGTGAGTATTTCATCTCCAGTCCATCAAGACCGCGCTGGGCGTAGGCATGAATATAGTTATAAATAGTTTTCTTGGATCGACCAATAATCGTTGCGATTTCTCCTTTGGTATATCCCTGCAAATGAAGATAAATCGCTTGGTAGCGTTCATATGCTCGTTTACTTTTTGCTTCTTTCATGGCAGTGGACAACTTTTCGATCTCGTCTTTGTGATTTGGCATCATATTTTCTCTCCGTTCCCCTATTTTCTCTTTGTATTTATTCGCCGTGGAACGGGAGAAAACCTTTATTTCAATTTATATAGTAAAGTAAGAGGTATGGTTTTCTGGGATTTCCCCCTGCTCGATTAGGTGTTCGTAGAACACCGTCACGGGCATGGTGGGATGTTCTTTTCTTAGGGCTAAAATATGATCCTCATCATCGGGCGACAGACGCCTTGAGTGGCCGCGGTCCGAACGGCGCTTCGGCTTTAAGGCGTCAAAGCCCCCTTTTTTGTATCGGGTGCACCAATCGAGGATCGTCTTGGCTGCGATTCGCTTGTCGCCTTGGTGGGGAACATGATGCACTCGCTCGCTCACCTCTTTCAGATACGTCTTCGGTTCCACCTGCCCATTCACCAACGGAGCGATTAGCCCGTACCGAAACAGGGCAATGTTGTGTCTCATCGACTCATCCATTCGAATCTCCTCCTGGTCTCACTTGGAATCAGGACCGTTCCGGTCCTCCTGCCCTTATCGTACCGAATTGCTTTTTCTCCGTCGATAGGAAAGGTTTGTGGGAACCTCAATCATTTCCAATTTAGGATATGTATGTAGAATCAAGATCCCATTTAATTCGCAAAAGGGTGTCGGAATCCGTCCTCCCACATCTCTCTGATGACCGAATAGAGACCGTGTTCCTCCAACGTCCGGATCCACCAAGAAGCCCGTTCCTTTTCTTTTTTCACGATAGGGCCTATGATCCTCCACCGCCTCGCAAAAAAGCTATGAAGGTTTGATAGGTTTCGGTAGAACCGTCGGACATAAAAGATGATGCCGTCCTTTGTCGGGAGGAACGGAGCCTGGTTCGTCCCCTCGGTCAATCCCAACTGCTCTTTCACAACTTGCCATACGGCGGACAACGTATATTGAAAATACGGGAGGAGAAAGGAAGGCAGCACACTCACCGTCTTCAAGCATTCCCGACAGCGATACCGGACAATCCAAATGCGATCATCACCATGTGGGGTCAATGCGTTTCGCTCATCGTAACCGTGGCGGTGCAACGGGCGCTTGGCCCGGCAATGCGGACACTGTGTCAGAAGAGGGAAGTCGTTTTCTTTTCCACGCTCTGCATACGTTTGGACGTCAATGCCAAAGTCATGAAATTGAATCACGTCCTCCTCCCCTCCTCTGAACCGATGGATTTTCTCTTCCGAAATAATTCACAAAAAATTTAGCACATTCTTTCAGAAAAGGGGAGAGGGCTTTCTGAAAGAATGTGCAAAAAAATGGCTCTTTTGTTCCGAAATAAAGTGATAATTTACACCCGAGTTCGACAGTTTTGAGGCCATTTTAGGCAAATGAAAATGGCCAAAATGCTGTTATATCAAAGATTTCGCGATGCGGATCCTAGAAAAAAACACTGAATTTCATAGGCACACGACTTGTTTATTTTAACTTTTAAAA
>NZ_AYSF01000003.1:0-5223 GCF_000498995.1 Geobacillus thermopakistaniensis | reverse complement strand
CCCGCTCGACTTGCATGTATTAGGCACGCCGCCAGCGTTCGTCCTGAGCCAGGATCAAACTCTCCAAAGAAAGTTGATTGGCTTTTGCTTCGGCCCATGCGGACCTCCGCTTTTCGTCGCGCTTCGTTTCGTTCAGTTTTCAAGGAACAAGCAACTGCTTTTGTAACTTATAACTTAACGACAACTATTATTATATAAACAAATCTTTCAAAATGTCAAGCATTGTTTTCTCTGCTTTGTTTCTGCCGCGTTTATCCGTTTATTGCGTTGCGGCAATATTTTATTATACTTATCATCCGCTGTTTGTCAACCACATTTTTTGATTGTTTCGTTGCCATTTGCCTCTTGGCATCGCGCTGTCGTGAAACGGCGATTTTGATTATATTACGCCTGACTTTCTATGTCAACTGGAATTTCCATCCGCAATGTTGCAGACTTCCCCTCCTGTAATGGCTGCTCACATCAACTATAATGAAAATGTGTAATAAGATAAAAAACGAGCATCAACGAAGGAGGAATGGATGCGATGAATCATTCATTTTCCGTTTTGCTTGACGCCTACCGCCGCCTTTGGCCGAATCGTTCGATCACAGCGGAGACGCTCGATGAACAGAATAGCCAAGCTCTTTTATATGAGACGATCAGGCAGGAGCTGCGCGACGAGTGGACGCATCCGCGCGTGCGGCAATCGTCCGAAGTGAAGTTTTATT
Source organism: Geobacillus thermopakistaniensis (assembly GCF_000498995.1). Taxonomy (NCBI): domain Bacteria; kingdom Bacillati; phylum Bacillota; class Bacilli; order Caryophanales; family Anoxybacillaceae; genus Geobacillus; species Geobacillus thermopakistaniensis. The sequence continues at coordinate 4,513 of NZ_AYSF01000003.1, read as the reverse complement.
ACGCCGTTAAGCGGGTGGCCGCTTCTGACTTGCCGGATGGCATGAAAGTAGCACTCATTCAAGCGTATTTGACGGTGATGGAACAATTGCAAGCCAATCATACATAAAACAGACGAATCCGGTTCACACTACTGAGCGAAAAAACATTTCTTGTTAAGGAGGATGGCAGTTATGGCGTTAATTCCGTATGACCCGTTCCGGCACTTGGAATCGATTCGCCGGGATATGAACCGCTTTTTTGCTAGTGATTTTCCATCGCTGTTCACTCATATGGATGAGCAGCACTGGATGCCGCGCATCGACATGCATGAAACGGCCAACGAATACGTCGTTTCGTGCGATTTACCGGGGCTGGAGCGGAAAGAGGATGTGCACATTGACGTGCAGAACAACATGTTGACCATCAGCGGCACGATTCAACGCCACCACGATGTAAGAGAAGAACAAATGCACCGGCGCGAACGCTTCTTTGGTCGCTTCCAGCGTTCGATCACCCTGCCGGCGGATGCGGCGACGGAAAACATTCGCGCGACGTACAAAAACGGCGTGCTTGACATTCATATCCCGAAAACAACGACAGGAACGAAAAAACGCGTTGATATCGAGTTCCATTAATGCAGAAGGGAGCGGCTTATCGACCGCTCCCCTTTTCGTTGCCCTCGCTGCTTGAGCGGATGACGAGCTCTGTCGGCACGACGACCTTTTTGCAAATCGCTCGTTTCGTCGTCAACCGTTCGATGAGCAGCTCAACCGCTGTTTCACCCATAAATTCTGTGTATACTTTCACCGTCGAAAGCGGCGGGTGAAGAAATGCTGCCGTCGGAATATCATTGAATCCGACAATCGCCGCCTCTTCCGGAACAGCGATCCCGGCTTCATGCAGCGCACGCAGGGCGCCAATCGCCATCGAATCACTGGCAATGAAAAACGCCGTNTTCGTCGTCAACCGTTCGATGAGCAGCTCAACCGCTGTTTCACCCATAAATTCTGTGTATACTTTCACCGTCGAAAGCGGCGGGTGAAGAAATGCTGCCGTCGGAATATCATTGAATCCGACAATCGCCGCCTCTTCCGGAACAGCGATCCCGGCTTCATGCAGCGCACGCAGGGCGCCAATCGCCATCGAATCACTGGCAATGAAAAACGCCGTCGGCAAGTCGCCGCCTGAAACAGCCTCTTTCATCAGCCGATAGCCATCTTCAGCAGTGAAGGCACCGATCCATACATAGCGGGAATCATACAGCCCTTTGACATACAAATATTCGTAAAACGCCGCTTCGCGCTCATCGCGGATCGGCGTTTCCCCGTCGACATATTCACGGCCGCCGATATAGCCAATTTTCGTATGCCCCAACCGAAGCAAATAATCAAGCACTGTCACCGTCGCTTGACGCAAGTCGATGACGACTGAATCAAACCGATGCTCATCAGGCGAACAGTCGACAAACACAATTTGTTTGGCCCCGGCGGCAAAAACCTCGACTTCCTTCGGCCCGAATTTTCCGACGGCGATGATGCCATCGAGCGCCTCCATCCGTTCGATCGGATAGGCGCCNTTTTCGGCAGTCTTTTAACACAATTTGTTTGGCCCCGGCGGCAAAAACCTCGACTTCCTTCGGCCCGAATTTTCCGACGGCGATGATGCCATCGAGCGCCTCCATCCGTTCGATCGGATAGGCGCCGTGCTGTTTAAACAATTTGACGAGTTCGATGCCGCGGTCAAAACACTCTTTTTCCACTCCGAGGCGAATCGCCATATAATAGGGGTCATCGATTTCCTGGCGCTCCGAATACCAGTGAATGAGCCCGAAGCGAAACGATTCGCGCGCTTGCTGGCTTCGTTCCCGCAATGTTTTGTAGTTCAGCTCTTGGGCGACTTCAAAAATGCGCCTTCTCGTTTCATCGGAAACGGACAGCGTCGTATCGTAATTAAGCACGCGCGACACCGTCGCGACCGAAACGCCGACTTTTTCCGCGATTTCTTTTAACGTAGCCATAGTCTGTTTGCAATCCCTTCCTTATGTTTCATATGAAACGCGTTTTTTCGCCGCATTTAAACAAGAGACGACATGCGCTCCACAGCGTGCTGCATAAAGCGGCGAAACGCGTCCTTCCCTCGCTTGTCCCGCTTAAACACCCCGGCATGTTCCAACACGGTCACAAACCGTTGCCCGACTTCGTGCCGCAAAATGTCATGGACGTTGTCCTTCGTGATGTCCGGATAGGCCGAGTGAATGGCTTCGCACCAATCCCAATGTTTATGCATCGACTCGTCCCAGTCTTCTTTTTTTGTCCGATGCACAAGATAATCGGCCAGCGTCTCCAGTTCCACGGCAAGCCGTGCCGGCAGCACCGCCAGCCCCATCACTTCGATCAAGCCGATATTTTCTTTTTTAATATGATGCAATTCTTCATGCGGATGGAAAATGCCGTACGGATGTTCCGCTGATGTCCGATTGTTGCGCAAAACAATGTCCAACTCAAACAAATCGCCGCGCCGCCGGGCGATCGGGGTGATCGTGTTATGCGGAACATCGCCGCTGTAGGCCATAATCTCGACACTTGAGTCGCTGTACGTCCGCCATGTTTCATACAAAAAGGCAGCCGCATCCAACACGTCCTCTTTTGGTCCAGTCAAACGGATGACGGACATCGGCCAGCGCACTATGCCGGCTGTGACCGACGGAAACGATGGAAGCGGGATACACTCTTCGATCTCCGCCTTTTCCATCGCAAACGTATAGCACCCGCCTTGGAAATGGTCATGCACTAAAATCGAGCCGCCGACAATCGGCAAATCGGCGTTCGAGCCAATGAAATAGTGCGGGAACTTTTCGACGAAATCGAGCAAACGCTCAAGCGTCTTCCGCTCCATTTTCATCGGCACATGTTCGGCGTGGAAGACGATGCAATGTTCATTATAGTACACGTAGGGAGAATATTGGAAATACCACTGTTCATCCAATAACGTGATCGGGATGACACGGTGATTGGAACGGGCTGGATGACGCCACGTTCCTTCATACCCTTCGTTTTCTTTGCATAATACACATTTTGGATACGAGGATGACGGCATCTCTTTTAATTTGGCGATTTCCTTCGGGTCTTTTTCCGGCTTCGCCAAGTTAATGGTGATATCCAATTCTCCATAGATGGTTGACACTTTCCAGTGCTGATTGTTGGCGATGCGCGCCGTTTGAATGTAATTGGACGCTTGGCTCAACGAATAAAACCAGTCCGTCGCCTCCTGCGGGTCGCGGCGGTATCGCTCGTAAAAGGCGCGGATCACTTCCGACGGCCGCGGCATGACGCAGTCCATCAGTCTCGCATCCCATATATCGCGCTCGGTCGTTGTATTCGTTTCCAACAATCCTTGTTCATACGCCCAATCAATCATAGCGTCCAATACCGGGGCCGGCGAGGCCAAGGGAACGTCCTTGACCTCGGCCGGCTGCCATTCCGTGAGTCGGAGCGTTGCCAGCAGGCGGTTGCGCGCGTACACAACATCTTCCGGCGCTAAAAGGCCGCGTTGCTCGGCATAACGGATCAGTTGTTCAATCGCCGCAAAAATCGTTTCCATGTTTACACACCCCGATATCCGTTTGGCCGCGCTTGATGCCATTCCCATGCCGACGCGACGATATCCGTAATGGACGGGTATTTCGGCTCCCAGCCGAGCTCGCGCTTTGCTTTTTCCGATGAAGCGACAAGTCTCGCCGGATCGCCCGGGCGCCGCGCCACGACGCGGGCGGGGATCGGGTGTCCGGTCACTTGCCGAGCCGCTTCGATCACTTCTTTGACGCTAAATCCATTTCCGTTGCCTAAATTGTATACATCGCTGTCTGCCCCGCTCCGCAATTTCTCGAGCGCCAGCCAATGGGCATCGACGAGATCAAGCACATGAATGTAGTCGCGGATGCACGTGCCGTCGGGCGTGTCGTAGTCATCGCCGAAAATGTAGATTTCCTCGCGCTGGCCAAGCGGCACTTTTAAAATCAATGGAATCAGATGCGTCTCCGGGTTGTGGTCCTCACCGATTGTCGTGCCGTACGCCCCGGCGACATTAAAGTAGCGGAGCGAAATCGAGCGGATGCCATAGGCGCGGTCCGCCCATTTCATCATTTTTTCCATCGCCAGCTTCGTTTCTCCATACGCGTTCGTCGGTTCCGTCGGGTCGGTTTCGACGATCGGGATTTGTTTCGGCTCCCCATACACCGCGGCGGTTGAAGAAAAGACGATTTGCTTGACGCCAAATTCTCTCATCACTTCAAGCAGCACTTGTGTGCCGTACACATTGTTGTCGTAATATTTCAGCGGCTCTTCCATGCTTTCGCCGACCAATGAGTTCGCCGCAAAATGAATGACCGCCTCAATGTCGTGCTGGCGAAACACCTCGCGCAAAAAATCGCGGTCGCGAATATCGCCTTGGCAAAACACCGCATCAGGGTGAACCGCCTCCCGGTGCCCCGTCTGCAAGTTATCCACTTTTCGGCATTATTTTACAACCGATAGA
>NZ_AYSF01000002.1:0-53313 GCF_000498995.1 Geobacillus thermopakistaniensis | reverse complement strand
TTTTCGGCGCATTTTTTTCGCCATGAGGAAATGCCGGATGTCGGATTTGCGCCGGATGCTGATTTCCCGATCATTTATGCTGAAAAAGGAATCATTGACGCCGATTTGTCGTACCGCCCGCCTAAATCGGCGGAGGCGGAAGGGCTCGCGCTTGCCTCATTCCAAGCCGGGCGCCGCTACAATATGGTGCCGGATGCGGCCGAAGCGGTGGTGGAAAGAGCGGGACGGACGGAGGAGCTGCTTGGCCTCTATGAACAGTTTTGCTGGGAGCGCGGCGTAAAGGGGAGCATGAGGCAAAGCGAAGGGGCCGTCGTCTTTCAATTGGAAGGGGTGTCCGCTCATGGCGCCGAGCCGGAGCGCGGCAAAAACGCCGGCGTCTATTTGGCTCAGTTTTTGGCGTCGCTTCCGCTCGATGGCCGAAGCCGGCCGTTCGTTCAGTTTGTGGCCTCCGCCTTTTTCGGCGATGCCCGCGGCCGGCGGCTCGGCCTTGCGTATCGGGACGAACAAAGCGGCGACTTGACGGTCAACGTCGGGGTGCTGTCGTATGACCGGCGGCATGGCGGAACGATTGGGCTGAACATCCGCTATCCGGTGACGGCCGACGGTGACGCGATCCGCCGGACGCTCGCCGGCGCTGCGGCTGAACATGGATTCGCGCTCAGCCGTTTCAGCGATACGAAGCCTCATTATATCGATCCGAGCCACGAGCTTGTCCGCACGCTTCAGCGCGTCTACGAAGAGCAGACGGGCGAGCCGGCCCGGCTTTTGGCCATCGGCGGCGGCACATACGCCCGCGCCTTGACCGCCGGGGTGGCGTTTGGCGCGTTGTTTCCGGGCCGTCCGGATGTCGCCCACCAGAAAGATGAGTATATCGAAATCGACGATTTGGTGAAAGCGACAGCCATTTACGCGCAGGCGATCTACGAGCTGGCGAAATAAACGGCGGTCCGCCGCCCCGGCGAAAAAAGAGAGCGGGGCGGGCGTTGTTTTAACGAAAGGGGGGACGGGATGGAAGCGGCGTTCAAACGGGAGGCGGCGGTGCGAAAACAGGTGTTTCCGCTCTTTTATTTTCTCATCTTTTTTGCTTTTGGCGCGTTGTTTCCGCTTTTGTCCGTCTATTTGCAGGAAGAGGCGCGCCTTTCGGGGGCGGCGATCGGCTGGATCATGTCGCTTCCCCCGATCGTGACGATGGCGGCCCAGCCGCTTTGGGGCACGGCGGCCGATTATACGCGCAAACCGGTCGAACTGTTGACGCTGGCGCTCGGGGTGACAGCGCTGTTTGGGCTTCTTTATTCGCTGGCCGGAAACTACCAGGTGTTCGTCGCCCTGACCGTGCTGCTTTCGGCGGCGCAAAGCGCGATCGTTCCGCTCTCAGACAGCATCGCCCTTCATCATGTGCGCCGCTCGGGCGGAAACTACGGGGCGATTCGGCTTTGGGGGTCGATCGGGTTTGCCGCGTCGGTGTTGGTTGTCGGATGGCTGTCCGATCATGTCGCGTTTGCGGTCATTTTTTACGCCTTTTCGTTGGCGCTGTTTTTCGGCCGTCTTTTCGGTCGACATGCNGTCGATCGGGTTTGCCGCGTCGGTGTTGGTTGTCGGATGGCTGTCCGATCATGTCGCGTTTGCGGTCATTTTTTACGCCTTTTCGTTGGCGCTGTTGGCCGCGTCTGTTTTGGCCGCCCGCCTGCCGCGCTACCCGATGGCGGCGCCGGGGGCGTTGACGTTTCGGGATGTGCGCGGGCTGCTGTCCGTCCGCTCGTTTCAGCTCCTGCTTGTCGCAACATTTTTGCTGTTTGGTCCGATTTATGCCAACAATTCCTATTTCGGGCTGTTGATCCACGAGCTTGGCGGCACGCTGACCGGCATCGGCTTCGCCTTTTGGCTGGCTGCCGGAAGCGAAGCGCCGTTTATGAAAACGGCCGACCGGCTCATCCGCCGGTTCGGCATGACGCGCCTGCTCGTGTTGGCTGCGCTCGTGTCGGCCGCCCGCTGGTGGTCGTATGTCGCCGATCCGCCGCTTTGGTTTGTCTATATCACAGCGATCGTTCAAGGATGTTCGGTCGGGCTGGCAATTCCAACCGCCCTCCAGTATGTGCGCCGCTTGGCGCCCGAGCGGGTGCAGGCGACGGCCGTCGCCCTTTACTCGGCGACGAGCAGCGGACTTGGCGCGTGGTTTTGCACGTTGGTGGGCGGATATTTGTTTGAGCGTTGGCAGATCGGCGCTGTCTACGTGTTTTTTGGCGCTTGCACCATCGTTGGAGTGTTCGTGCTCATTTGGTTGGGGAAACTGGAAAAAACGACCAAATCGGCAGGTGAGAAAGGATGAAACGGAGTCATTATTTCATCGCTGTTCCGCTGACAGCCGAAGCGAAACAAGCCATCGCCCGTTTTTCGAGCAATGCGGCGCCGTCGCTGCCGTTTCGCACATGGGTGCATGAAGAGGACTATCATATCACCCTCGCGTTTTTAGGCGATGTGCCGCCGAAAAAAATGGCGCCGCTGTGCGAAGCGATGGCCGCCACCGCCGCCCGATGCGCCCCGTTTCCCCTCGTGCTTGCCGGGCTTGGGACGTTCGGGGAGCGGACGGCGCCGCGCATTTTTTGGCAAGGAGTCGAAATGGAAGAGCGGCTGCATGCGCTGCGGCGCGACGTGTATGAAGCGTGCATGAAGCTTGGGTTTTCCTTGGACCGGCGGCCGTTTGCCCCGCATATTACGATCGCTCGCAAATGGCAGGGAGCCGAACCGTTTCACCCGGATCGCCTCCGTTCGCTTGCCGCGGCCAAGGCGGTGTTTTCGGTGCCTGAGATCGTGCTGTATCGGACGAATATGGAACGGACGCCGAAGTACGAAGCGATCGCCGTGTTCCCGTTGCTTGGCGCGCCGATGAATGGCCGGAAATAGCAGGTGAAACAATGGGTCAGCTCGTTAAACTCATGGATTGCATTTCCCGCTACGAAACGGATGTGTACTATTATGTGCCGGAGTTCATCCGGCTGAAGCAGCGGCAATGGGAGCAGGCAAAAGCGCGGTGGCAAGCCGAACGAACGGCTGAGGCCAGCGGATGGCTTGAAACGGGCGAGACGTGGAATGCTTGGCTTGACAAACCGTCATGGTGGGAACGGCTGACGAAACGATGGCGCCGCCGTGCCGCGCTTACGGAAGAAGAGACGTTTTCTCTTGCGCCGATGGCTCGTCCGGCGGCTACTCTGGAGGAATTGAAACAGCAGTTTTTGGATGAGTTGTTCGAGTTGCAGCTGAAATGGGCGAGTTCCACGATGATGTACGTTTCCTCCCTCGATGAAGCCGTGTATGGCGATGAGACGTTGAAATATTTTTTGCAACGGTTTCCGGATACGCATTTATGCTTTTACCGGCCGGTGGCGATGGTCGGCAAGGCGCCGGTGGAGCTGGAGACGATGATGTTGACGCCATCCGCGCTCTGGTGCATTGCCTTCGTCGAAGGAAGGCCGGACAACATCGTCATGGCGTCAACCGGCCGGTTTTGGGTGGAACAGGCCGGAACGAACGAAACGAGGCTGGTCAACCCGGTCGTGTCGCTGCGGCGGACGGAGCAGATCGTTTCGGAGATTTTTCGCAAACATGAGGTCGATTGGCCGATCCACCTCGTGCTGTTAAACCGCTCCGGCTACATTGACAGCGGCGGTCTTTTTCCGTTTATCCGCTATATTGATAAGCGAAATTATGACGAGTGGTTTTCCCGCCTGCGCCGCTCCGCTCTCCCGCTTCGGCACGGGCAGCTGAAAGCGGCTGAGGCGCTGCTTCGCCATTGCGCCAGCTTTTACGACCGCCGCCATGACGGGAATATGAGCGGCGAGGAAGGGCAACAATAGAAACATCTGTGCATCGATAGGGCGACCGGCCGATGATTTGGCACCGCCCTTTTTCTTTTACGTATGATGGTATTAACGGGAGAAAAAAGGGGTGAACGCACATGCTTCACATCAGCCGAACGTTTGCCGCCTATTTGGACGAGATGGATCAAATCGTTGTGCTTGCGCCGAAATCGCTCGGCTTTGATGGAATGGCGCCGTTTACGCTCGTGGCGCCGAGCGGCGAGGAGATTCCGCTGTCCGTGCAGCACGTCGAGGATGTTGGGGAGACGGTGAAATATGTGTGCCGGTTTGCATCCGCGTTCGAGTTTGGAGCGACATACTGGGTGCGTTCTTGCCGCGGGGAGGAGACCGATGTTCAAATCGGCGCCGTTGTGCGCACTCCTGCATTTGATGATCGGTTTTTCTATGATGGACCGTTAGGAGCGGAGTATCTCAAAGAACAGACGGTATTTCGCGTATGGGCGCCGACCGCCACCGCGGTTAGCGTCAAGCTGGTTCATCCGCATCTCGACGAGATCCGCTGCGTGCCGCTTGTGTGCGGCGAACGCGGCGTATGGTCAGCCGTCGTCCCCGGCGATTGGGAGCGAGCGCGTTACACATATATCGCCTGCATCAACCGCGTATGGCGCGAGGCAGTGGACCCGTATGCGACCGCGGTTTCGGTCAATGGCGAGTTCGGCGTCGTGATCGACTGGGAGAAAACGAAGCTGGCGCCGCCCTCTTTGCCGCTTCCGCCGCTCTGTTCGCCGACGGATGCCATCATTTATGAGCTGAGCATCCGCGACTTTACCAGCCACCCGGACAGCGGCGCCGTCCATAAAGGGAAGTATCTCGGGCTGGCCGAAACGAACACGAGCGGGCCGAACGGGACGGCCACCGGGCTTTCGTATGTCAAAGAGCTGGGCGTCACCCATGTGCAGCTCATGCCGTTTATGGACTTTGCGGGCGTCGATGAGCGCGACCCACAAGCGGCTTACAACTGGGGATACAATCCCCTTCATCTATATGCGCCGGAAGGGAGTTATGCGACCGATCCAGCGGATCCATACGCGCGCATTGTAGAATTGAAGCAGGCGATCCACACGCTGCACGAAAATGGCTTGCGCGTCGTGATGGATGCGGTCTACAACCATGTCTATGACCGGGAGCAATCGCCGCTTGAGAAGCTCGTTCCCGGTTATTACTTCCGCTACGACGCCTATGGCCAACCGGCCAACGGCACCGGCGTCGGCAACGACATCGCTTCGGAGCGGCGGATGGCGCGCCGCTGGATCGTCGATTCGGTGGTGTTTTGGGCGAAAGAATATGGCATTGACGGGTTCCGCTTTGATTTGATGGGCGTGCACGATATCGAGACGATGAAAGCGGTGCGCGATGCCCTCGACGCCATCGATCCGTCGATCCTTGTGTATGGGGAAGGGTGGGATTTGCCGACGCCTCTTCCACCGGAACAAAAGGCGACGATGGCCAACGCCAAGCAGCTGCCGCGCTTCGCTTATTTCAATGACCGGTTTCGCGATGCGGTGAAAGGGAGCACCTTTCATTTGCCGGACCGTGGGTTCGCCCTCGGCAACCCAGGCGGGCGAGAACAGGTGAAGCTCGCCATTGCCGGGAGCTTGCGAGCGCTCGGCGGGCTGTTTTGCCACCCGCGTCAGTCAATCAATTACGTCGAATGTCATGACAACCATACGTTTTGGGATAAGATGGAGGCGGCCAACCATGATGAGCCGGAATGGCTCCGGCGAAAGCGGCAAAAGCTGGCGACGGCGATCGTTCTGTTGGCGCAAGGCATTCCGTTTTTGCACAGCGGCCAAGAGTTTTATCGGACGAAAGGCGGCGATGGGAACAGCTACCGATCGCCGGATGCGGTCAATCAGCTGGATTGGGAGCGGAAAAGCCGCTATGAAGACGACGTCCGCTACGTTCAAGGATTGATCGCCCTTCGCCGTGCGCATGGCGCATTTCGCCTCGCCACGGAGGCGGAAGTGCTGCGTCATTTCACGTTTCTTGAGCCGCTGCCGCCGTCGGTCATCGCCTACCGATTGCATGATGCCGCCGTCTATGGGCCTTGGGAGGACATCATCGTCGTGCATCATAACGAGGAGAAAGAGACAGCCATTGCGCTCCCCGACGAGCGCGAGTGGGCGGTTGTATGCGACGGACAGCGATGCGGGACAACGCCCTTTGGCCAAGCGCGCGGCATGCTTCGGCTTGACGGCATCGGCACATGGGTGCTCGTCCATCCTGCAGGGTGACCGCTCAGACGGCGCGCGGGGTTCGCCACAAGACCTTTGGAAGGCCGATGAAAAACGAGTATGTTCGCCAAGCCAATGGGGGTTGTCGGAAAGGAGAAGCCGATTTGGCAATCCTTCTGCACTTGAGAAAGACCGGCGTTGAGCAGGTTGTTTGTTTCAGTCGTCAGCCCTTTGCAAGAGCGGCTGCGCTCGTCTTTGGCGCACCCAATGAACGGTGTTCCAGTTGAGACGAAACGGGAAAGGGCGGCCGATCGGAGTGGGAGCCGCGGGGCACTTCCGCTTTGGCAGTTTTAAGCAGGGCGTTTGCCGAGAAAAATGTTTGCATGCCGGAGCGGTATTTCAGTATAATACAAGTAAAACGGACGGAGGAAGGACGCGGCCTGGCCGTCCTTTTTATTTGGGCGCGAGAAGCAAACGGAGATGTTTCTATTTTTAAGTCGCAGGTGAACACGCTTGGAACAGTTACTAGGTAAGGAGTGGGAGATCACTCCCGCTGGCGGCGCTACAGGGGATGCGTATTTTGCGGAATATGAAGGAAAGAAATTGTTTTTAAAGCGGAATTCTTCTCCGTTTCTGGCTGTATTGTCGGCCGAGGGCATCGTCCCGAAGCTTGTATGGACGAAACGGCTCGAAAACGGCGATGTGTTTACGGCCCAGCAATGGCTGAACGGCCGGGAGCTGAAGCCGTGGGAGATGGGAAGCGAGCAAGTGGCGGCGCTGCTAAGGAAAATCCATCGTTCAAAAGAGCTGGTGACGATGCTGAAGCGGCTCGGCAAATCTCCGCTGCGCGCGAAGAAAATGCTCGCTCTCCTCGCTGAGCAGCAGCGGCGTCATCCGGTCGGTGGTTCTGTCGTCTGTCAGGCGCTTGACTGGCTGGAGCAGCATGTGTCGTCATTGCCGGATGGCGAATATGTTGTCTGCCACTGTGACATCAACCATAACAATTGGCTGCTGGCCGATGATGGCACGTTGTACTTGATCGATTGGGACGGAGCGATGATCGCCGATCCGGCGATCGACATCGGCATGCTCCTTCATCTGTACATTCCGCGCGCCGAATGGAAGACGTGGCTCGACCAGTACGGATGGGAATGGAGCCAGGAGCTTGGCCTCCGCCTAAAGTGGTATACGATCGCTCATACGTTGCACTCGCTGTTTTGGCCGAAAGGGAAGGACGGCCAAAAAGAAAAGGAGCAGTCGCTTCGGTTATTGAAGCGCGTCATGGTAGAGAGTTGACCAAGCGAGGCCTCAGCGTCCGAACGGCCGGCGCCGGGGGCTGCGCGATCGCTGTGTTCGGCTGCCGCCGCGCCATTTGTTTCCGCTGCCGATGACGAAGGCGCCGCGGTCAGGACAGCCCATTCACCCAGTCGGCGAGCTGGCCTTGGTGGGCGGAAATGTGGGCGTTTAAATCAGTGCTGTATTTCCCGCCTTGGCCATAAGCGTAAATATGGGGGAGAATTTGCTTGACTTGGCCGTCCACCTCATCGTTGGCGAGCAGCGATTTAGCGAGCCGTTCAATTTGTTCGCATTCGGAAACCGTTCCGCAGCAATCGAGCTGATGTTCGGATAAAATGTCGCGAAGTACGGTCAATTGATGGTTATAGTTGAGCGGCATGCTGGTCACCATCCTTTCGCCAGGCTGTACGGTTTTATCATGCCCGGATCGAGCCGAGTTTATTATTCGAAACCGAAAAGACCCCCTGCTTCTACGCGTGAGCGTAGGTGGGAGAGCGTTCAAGCCCGGGCGTTTTTTCGCGTTTGCTTCTTTGGCGCGAGTGTGGTATCGTCAAACCAACAAACGGAAACAAGGCTGAGGTGTCAATATGCGTTTGCGCAACAAACCGTGGGCGAAAGACAAAATCGCCGCGTATCCGCAATACGTCATTCCCGATCCCGAAACAAAGCGCGGGCGATGGCGCGAGCTGTTCGGCCACGACCAACCGCTCCATGTCGAGATCGGGACGGGGAAAGGCAAATTTATCACGGAAATGGCCAAACTTCATCCGGATGTCAATTTCATCGGCATCGAGCTGTACCCGAGCGTGCTCGTGTCCGCGCTTGACAAACTGATCGAAAGCGGGCTCGCGAACGTCAAGCTGCTGAACGCCAATGCGAAAGATCTGACCGCGTTTTTTGCCGACGGGGAAGTGTCGCGCATTTATTTGAACTTTTCCGACCCATGGCCGAAAAAGCGGCACGAAAAGCGGCGGCTGACGTATCGGGACTTTTTGGCGCTCTATGACCGCATTTTGGCGGAAGACGGAGACATCCATTTGAAAACGGACAATCAATCGTTTTTCGAATACTCGCTTGTCAGTTTGTCGCAATATGGGTTTGTGCTCGCATCGGTCCAGCTCGACTTGCATCAAAGCGGCATGACGGACAATGTCATGACAGAGTATGAGGAAAAATTTTCTGCCAAAGGAAACCGCATTTACCGATGCGAGGCGGTGCGCCCGCCGCGGCGGTCGTCATAGGCCCGAACCGATTGGTCGGGTCTTTTTCTATTTCCGATTGATGGAGAAAATGGTACACTAGTGGAGGGGGGAGAGAGGAAATGGAACAGTTGCGAATTGGACAAGTCACATTGACATGGCTTCGGGGCGGCGTCACCCATCTTGACGGCGGGGCGATGTTTGGCGTCGTGCCGAAACCGCTTTGGTCGAAAAAATATCCGCCGAACGACAACAATCAAATCGAGCTGCGCACCGATCCGATTTTGGTGGAAGCCTATGGAAAACGGCTGCTCATTGAATCCGGCATCGGCAACGGCAAGCTGACCGACAAGCAAAAGCGAAACTTCGGCGTCACGGAAGAATCAGCGATTGATGAATCGCTTGCCAAGCTCGGGCTGACGCGGCGCGACATCGACATCGTCATCATGACCCATTTGCATTTTGACCATGCGTGCGGATTGACCGTTTGGGAAGACGGACGGCTCGTGCCGGCGTTTCCGCGCGCGGCGATCATCACCTCGGATGTCGAGTGGGAGGAAATGCGAAACCCGAACATCCGATCGCGCAATACGTATTGGAAAGAAAATTGGGAGCCGATCGCGGATCAAGTCGTTCCGTTTAAAAAGGAAACGGAAGTCGTTCCTGGCATCCGCCTCGTCCATACCGGCGGGCATAGCGCCGGGCATGCGATCGTGCTCATCGAATCAGACGGGGAGATGGCCATTCATCTTGGCGATTTGCTTGGCACGCACGCCCATCAAAACGTCCTTTGGGTGATGGCGTACGACGATTACCCGATGGATTCGATTTTTGCCAAACAGCGATGGCTCCCGTACGGCATAGAAAGAAACGCGTGGTTTACGTTTTATCACGACGCCTATTACCGGGCGGTCAAATGGCGGACCGACGGAACGATGGAAGCTGCCGTGAAGCGGGAGCGGTCTGCGCTATAGCGGTCTGATCTCGATGATGGCGCCGGTGCAGGCGTTCACGAAAAACTCGTCATCTCCATCGTCGCAACAGACGCCGCCGCGGTATACGGTGTACGCCAGGCCGTTTTTCTCATACCGCTCCGGGGCGGATTGAATCCAGGAACCGCGGATGGCGCGCGGACCGCCAAGCGCGGCTTTCGCCAGCGCCAGCGCTTGTTCCGGGGCAAGGAGCGCCGGTTTGGAAGCGGAGCGGATGGCATAGACGACGGCCGCACCGACGGCGGCGCCGACGAGCCACTGTTTCCAAGCCATGTTTCTTTCCTCCTTTTCGCTTTGATACGGTTTAGTATAGCCGATTTTGGCGGAACATGTAAGAAGGACGGAAAGAAACGGAACGGTGAAATCGAACATAGAAAGGGAGACGCGTGATGAATAAGGACACGCTGCAATTATTCCAAACGTTGACCGAGCTTCCAGGCGCACCGGGTTATGAACATCCGGTGCGGCAGTTTATGCGCCAAGAGCTCGCGAAATACGCCGATGATATTGTGCAAGACCGCCTCGGGAGCCTTTTCGGCGTCAAACGCGGTGATGAGGCGGGCCCGACGGTGATGGTCGCCGGCCATATGGATGAAGTCGGATTTATGGTGACAGCGATCACGGATCACGGCATGATTCGTTTCCAGCCGCTAGGAGGCTGGTGGGATCAAGTGCTGCTCGCCCAGCGCGTGCAGATTATCACGGACGGAGGGCCGGTCATCGGCGTGATCGGGTCGATTCCGCCGCATTTGCTTGATGAGGAGCAGCGCAAAAAACCGATGGAGATCAAAAACATGTTGATTGACATCGGAGCGGAAAGCCGTGAAGATGCCGAACGAGTCGGCATTCGCCCCGGCCAGCCGATCGTGCCGGTCAGCCCGTTTACTTTGCTTGCCAACGGAAAAACCGTGATGGCAAAAGCGTGGGACAATCGGTTTGGCTGCGGATTGGCGATCGAGCTGTTAAAAGAGCTGAACGGCGAAACAGTGCCGAACGTCTTGTACGCCGGGGCGACCGTGCAGGAAGAGGTCGGGCTGCGTGGGGCCCAGACGGCGGCCTCGATGATCAACCCGGACATCTTTTTTGCCCTGGAAGCAAGCCCGGCCAACGATATGTCCGGCGACAAGCAGGCGTTCGGCCATATCGGCAAAGGAGCGCTCATCCGCTTGTACGACCGGACGATGATTACGCACCGCGGCATGCGCGAATTTGTGCTTGATACGGCGGAAACGATCGGCGTCCCGTACCAGTTTTTCATTTCCCCAGGCGGCGGAACCGACGCCGGGCGGGTGCATATCGCCAACCGCGGCGTGCCGTCGGCGGTGATCGGCATTTGCGCCCGCTACATTCATACGCATGCGTCGATCATTCATGTCGACGATTACGCGGCGGCCAAACAGCTCATCGTTGAGCTCGTCAAACGGTGCGACCGGACAACGGTCGAGACGATTCGCCAAAACAGCTGAGGAGAAGCGAGCGCTTCTCCTTTTCCATGACAAGGAGGGCACTGGATGAAAACCGTTGCGGTTGGAACGAACAACGAAGCGAAAATCGCCGCCGTTCGGGCGGTGCTTTCGGAAAAGGAATACCGCATTGTATCGCTTGAGGTGCCATCAGGCGTTTCCGCGCAGCCGCTGTCCGATGAAGAGACGCGGCTTGGCGCCATCGGGCGCGCCAAACGGGCGCTCGAAGCGACGGAGGCGGACATCGGCATCGGATTGGAAGGCGGCGTGACGAAGATCGATGGGCAATGGTGGCTGTGCAACTGGGGGGCGCTCGTTGACCGAGACGGAGTGATGGTGGCCGCCGGCGGCGCACGCCTCGCCCTCCCGCCGGACGTCGGCGCCGGCATCGAGGCGGGGCGCGAGCTCGGCGACGTGATGGAAGCGTACACCGGGCGGAGGAACGTTCGGCGGAAAGAAGGCGCGGTCGGCGTATTGACGAACGGGCGCGTTGACCGATCGGCGATGTTTTCCCACATCGTCGAGCTTTTGGCCGGTCAATATGAATGGCTTTGTCAAAACGGGTCGTTCCATGTATGATAAATAACGAACGGTCATGCCGATGATGGCGGGCGGCTGAATGAGCGGGCCGCGCGAGGATCTAGACCGAGCGGCCGGCAAAGCGAGGGGCGGCGCCAAACGGTGAAAACGCCGCACGGGCATGGCCTGGCATTGTCAACGCCGGATGCGCCTTTGGCCAAGTCCCGGCCGAAAGAGGGAAACGGAAGGCACGGCCGCCGGCAAAACAAGGAGGAACACGAATGAACAGCCGGCAAATGTATGAGAAGATTAAAGAGCGCCTCGTCGCCCACCGGCACTGGACGTTTCGCTTTGACGCCAAGCAAGACGCGATGCGCGTCGAAGACCGCCGCACGAAAAAAGGCGTCACGATCTCGCTTCCCGGCGTGATCGCCAAATGGCACGAACAAAAAGATGAGGCGGTGCGCGAAGTCGTTTATTATGTAGAGGAAACGTTGAAAACGATGGAGGAAGACGCGGCGCTTTCCGGCAACGAGCGAAACATTTATCCCGTCATTCGCTCGGCGTCGTTTCCGACGGAGACGAAAGAAGGCATTCCGTTGCTGTTTGATGATCATACAGCCGAAACGCGCATTTACTATGCGCTCGACCTAGGCAAAACGTATCGCTTGATTGATGAGCGCATGCTGGAGAAAGACAAATGGAGCCGCGAGCGGGTGAAGGAAATCGCCCGTTTCAACGTTCGGTCGCTGCCGACGCCGGTGAAAGAGGATCGGGTGGCCGACAACGTGTTTTATTTTGTGAACACCAATGACGGGTATGATGCGAGCCGCATTTTAAACGAATCGTTTTTGGCCGGCATGCGGGCGCGCGTGGAAGGAACGATGGCCGTCGCTGTTCCGCATCAAGATGTGCTCATCATCGCTGATGTCCGCAACGACATCGGTTATGACGTGCTCGCGCAAATGACGATGAGCTTTTTTGCCGGCGGCCGCGTGCCGATCACGGCGCTGTCGTTTTTATACGAAAATGGGAAACTTGAACCGATTTTTATTTTAGGAAAAAAACGGAGAACGTAGCGGCAAGGAGGAATGAAGCGATGAACGTGTTTTACAACCGAGAAGGGGTCGGCGACGTGCTGCTCGTGTCGCTGAAACCGGCGGCGGATGAGGAACGGACGTTTGTCAGACAAGGCGATGTCGTCCGCATCATGTCCGAACGGACGGGCGAGACGGTCGGCTATAACATTTTTTCCGCGTCTTCGTACTATCCGTTTTCCGGCAACGGTCCGCTGGAAGTGAATGAGGAGCTCGTCGGCGTCATCAACGACATCTTGGCGAAAAACGGTTTTGACGAACCGATCGAAGCTGACTTGTCGCCAAAGTTTGTCGTCGGATATGTGAAAGAGAAAACGAAGCATCCGAACGCCGATAAATTGAGCGTCTGCCAAGTCGATGTCGGCGGTGAGGTGCTGCAAATCGTCTGCGGAGCGCCGAACGTCGCCGAAGGGCAAAAAGTCGTCGTCGCCAAAATCGGCGCCGTGATGCCAAACGGCCTCGTCATTCAAGAAAGCGAGCTGCGCGGCGTCCGGTCATCCGGCATGATTTGTTCGGCCCGCGAGCTTGGGCTGCCAAACGCCCCGCAGGAGAAAGGCATTTTGGTGCTGTCCGATGAGTATGAGGTCGGCCAGCCGTTCGTTTTTTGACGTTCCGACGGGCGGTGCAGACGGATTCCGACTGTTGTTTCGCCACTGGAACGACGCCAGTGGCGTTTTTTCCGACAATGAAGGCAAAGAAAGAGTGACGTGATGGATGAAATTTTGGAAACGATGGCTTCGTTTTCTCACGAGCGACGAGGAAGAGGAAGGGAACGAGCAGCGAGCGAATTCCCGGCTGTCGGCCGGCATGCCCGAACGCGGCGCGGTGAATGTCATTTACCAATATCCGCAAGGCCGCTTCCGCTTTCCGTTGATTCCGGATGACCAGCCGGGTGAAAATCAGGAAAGGCCGAGGCGGGAGAAAAGCGAGGCATCCCGGCCGCTGCCGAGTCGGCGCCCGTCAGCTGGCGTTTCAAGGGAAATAGCGGAAAAACGGCCGTTCCGCCCGTCCGATGTGCCATCCCCGGTTTTTGGATATGATCGGAATCGGGGGAAACAGCGGCAACGAGCGGATGAACCCGAGCTGACCGGTGCGGGGGACATAGAGAATCGGAGCGATGAGGCGGTTCGGGAAGAGGCCCTCCGCGGAGAAGCGACACGGCGAGACGCGCGAGAGGGCACGGAAAGCCGGGCGGCTGAACCGCCAAAAGAAGAGGCGCCTTTGGCCAAGGGGGCAGAGGAATGGAACGAAGACGCGAGCGGAGCGATGCCCGCGGCTGTTATGGAAACGGAAGGAAAACATGAGCTGGCGCCGGCGGCAGGGCAGGAAGAACGTGATGCCGAGGCGGATGAAAAGAAAGGGCAGGAGCTGGACGAACGAGGCAACGAACGCGCGCCGCACGCAACAGACGGCGGCTTGGAGAGCGAAGGACGAGGGGTGCCGTCACAGATGAGGAATGGAGACGGAGGGAGCGCTTCTTCGACAGAACAGCGGGAGACGACCCCAGATCGCGAAATCCGTCACTCGGCGGCGCCCGCGGGCCGGGAGGAGGCTTCCCGCCCCGAACGAACGCGCATCCCGTATAATGTGATCATGTTAAAGCAAGATTGGCGCAAACTCGAAGAAAAGGCGGCGAATCGATCGAACGGCTGCGTACTGCCGCCATTGGCGCTTCTTGAACCGCCCGAGAAAGCGGCCGAACGCGACGAGCAGTGGCTTCGCGACCAATGCCAGCGTTTGGACCGGACGTTTGCGAGCTTCCATATCGGCGCCAAAGTCGTTGGGGCGACGCAAGGACCGACGGTGACGCGGTTTGAAGTGCAGCCGGATTTAGGAGTGAAAGTGAGCAAGATTACGAGTTTAATCGATGATATCAAACTCAGTCTGGCGGCGAAAGATATTCGCATCGAGGCGCCGATCCCGGGAAAACGGACGATTGGCATTGAAGTGCCGAACCGAACGAGCCGTCCGGTGCGCCTGCGGGAAATTTTAGAAAGCGAAGCGTTCCGTAAAAGCCCATCGCCGCTTACCGTGGCGCTTGGGCTTGACATTAGCGGTGCGCCGGTCGTGACTGACATCCGAAAAATGCCGCATGGGCTGATCGCCGGGGCGACCGGGTCGGGAAAAAGCGTATGCATGAACGCGATGCTTATCAGCATGTTGTATAAAGCAGCGCCGCACGAAGTGAAATGGCTGCTCATTGATCCAAAAATGGTCGAACTGGCGCCGTACAACGGGCTGCCGCATTTGCTCAGCCCGGTGATCACCGAGGCGAAGGCGGCGGCGGGGGCGCTCAAGTGGGCGGTCGGCGAAATGGAACGGCGGTATGAACAGTTTGTCCACGCCGGCGTGCGCGATATTGAAAAGTATAACGCCCATCTTCGCGAACGCGGAAGCAGCGAGCCGCCGCTGCCGTACATCGTCATCGTCATTGATGAGCTAGCGGACCTCATGATGGCCGCTCCAGCCGATGTCGAAGAATCGATTTGCCGGCTGGCGCAAAAAGCGCGGGCGTGCGGCATCCATCTGCTGATCGCGACGCAGCGGCCGTCGGTCGATGTCCTCACGGGATTGATCAAGGCGAACATTCCGACGCGCATTGCGTTTTCCGTCTCCTCCCAAGTCGATTCGCGCACCATTTTAGATGTGAATGGGGCTGAGCGGCTGCTTGGGCGCGGCGATATGCTGTTTTTGGAAAATGGTTCGGCCAAGCCGGTGCGGCTGCAAGGCTGCTTTATTTCTGATGAGGAAATCGAGCGGGTGGCAGCGCACGTGAAAGAGAAGCAAGGCCCATCCTATCTGTTTGATCCGGACGATTTTCGGCAAACGGCGTCGATGGGCGGCGAGGATGACGAACTGTTCGAGGAGGCGTGCCGGTTTGTCATCGCCCAAGGAGGGGCGTCGACATCGAGCCTGCAGCGTCATTTCCGCATCGGCTACAACCGCGCTGCCCGGTTGATCGAGATGATGGAGGAACGAGGGTTGATTTCGGAGGCGCGCGGCAGCAAACCGCGCGATGTGTTGATGAGCGAGGATGAGTGGGAGCGCTGGCGCGAGCAGAACAGCTGAGGGCGGGCGGCCTCCTTTGGGCGGGCGGTAGTGTTTTGCCTCCTTGCGTGCTATAATGGGGAAATGAATGGTGCACCGCAATGAGAGAAATGGCAAAACGAGATGGATATCATATACTGTCTTACAGAGAGACGATGGTTGGAGGGCTTAACGATGACAGCTTACCATTTTGTAGGCATTAAAGGCACGGGGATGAGCGCGCTCGCGCAAGTGCTTCATGACCTTGGCTATACGGTGCAAGGGTCGGATGTAGAGAAATGGTTTTTCACGCAAAAGGCGCTTGAAGAGCGGGGAATCCCGGTGCTGCCTTTTTCGAAAGACAATATTCGTCCAGGTTATACGGTCATTGCCGGCAACGCATTTCCGGATACGCATGAGGAAATCGAGGCGGCCCGTCAGCTTGGTGTGCCTGTCATTCGTTACCATCGCTTTTTAGGCCAGCTGGCAGGCAAGTTTACGAGCATCGCGGTGACCGGTTCGCATGGAAAGACGACGACGACGGGGTTGCTTGCCCATGTGATGCAAGGAGCCCATCCAACGTCCTATTTGATCGGAGACGGCACGGGAAAAGGAGAGCCAGGGAGCAAATACTTTGTGTTTGAAGCGTGCGAATACCGCCGGCACTTCCTTTCCTACTTTCCAGATTATGCGATCATGACAAATATTGACTTTGATCACCCGGATTATTTTGCCAATGTCGACGATGTGTTTTCCGCTTTCCAGCAAATGGCGAATCAAGTGAAAAAAGCGATCGTCGCCTGCGGGGATGATCCGTATTTGCCGAACATTCAGGCGAAAGTGCCGATTTTGTTTTATGGATTCGGCGAAGAAAACGATTTTCAGGCGCGCAATATCGTCAAGACGACGGAAGGGATGGCGTTTGATGTGTTCGTGCGCAACACATTTTTCGCTTCGTTTGCCATTCCGCGCTTCGGCACTCATAACGTATTGAATGCTCTCGCCGTGATCGCCCTCTGCCACTACGAAGGGGTGGATGCGGGCACGATCGCCAAGCGGCTGCAAACGTTCCAAGGCGTGAAGCGCCGCTTCAGTGAAAAAACGGTCGGGCGCCAAGTGCTGATCGATGATTACGCGCATCATCCACGCGAAATTACGGCGACATTGGAGGCGGCAAGGCAAAAATATCCGGGGCGCGAAGTGGTGGCGATTTTTCAGCCGCATACGTATACGCGGACGCAGACGTTTTTGCGCGAGTTTGCCGAAAGTTTGCTGCAAGCGGACCACGTGTATTTGTGCGACATTTTCGGCTCGGCGCGCGAACATGAGGGCAAGCTGACGATCCGTGATTTGCAGGCGCAAATTCCGCGTTCCCAGCTGCTTGAGGAACAAAACGTAGCCGTGTTGAAGCAGCATCAAGACGCGGTGTTGGTGTTCATGGGCGCCGGCGACATTCAAAAGTTTCAACAAGCGTACGAACGGGCCGTTCTTTCCGCCTGACGGCCGACAGGGAACGGGCTGTGATGAAGATGGCCCGTTTTTTCCTGTTTCAAAAAGGAAGCCGTCTTTTCTATGTCGAAGTTTGAAAGCGGGAAAAGATGGGTACAAAGGGAATGAAACGTTCGAATGGGCAAGGAGGGAATCGGGTGGAATGGCTTTTGTATGGAAGCGTGGCGCTCATCGCGCTTGCTTTTTTGCTGCTTGTTGTTTACATAGCCAGGACGCTCATCGTTTTGCAGGAAACGCTGCGCCGGCTGACGGCGGCGATCGACCATGCCGATGAGCAAGTGCAAACGGTGGCGAAAGAAGTTCGTGAACTTCTCCATACGGCCAACGGCATCGCCAGCGATGTGCAAAAAAAAGTAGAAACGCTAAATGGCGCAATCGAAGCGGTCGGAGAGATCGGCGGCACGATTCGTTCGCTCAACCGCGCGCTTCGGCAGGCGGCTGCCGGTTTGTCGGCGCGGGCGGGCCTGGGGCAAGGAAAATGGGGCAAGGCGTTGCGCTGGACAAATGTTTTGCTCGATTTACGGGAAAAATGGAGAAAAAACAATCGTTAAAGGAGGGTGTATCGAATGGCGAAAAATAACGGTGGATTTTTGCTTGGCGCGCTGGTCGGCGGCATCGCCGGCGCGGCTGCTGCGTTGTTTTTGACGAGCGAAAAAGGGCGGAAATGGCTGGCCGAGTGGAGCAACGATGAAACGTGGGAGCCGGTGAAAACAACGGCTGTCGAATGGTTGGAAACGGCGAAAGAGAAAACGAAGGAAATCGCCAACTTCATCCCGTTGAAATCCACGACGGCGCCAGCCGGCGGGGAAAACGATGGAGAGGAAGCCAAGGAGGCGACGATTCCGATTCCGCCATCCGCCGGGCCAGCCGACCGGGAAACGCTGCAAAAGCTGCTTGAGGAAGCCGAGGCGGCGCTTGATGACGCCGAGCAAAGCATCACGTCGCGAAAAGAAACGGAGTGAAGGCGATGGGAATGGAGAAGCTGGAGACGATCGAACAGTTTGACCGCGTCATGAAGGAAACGGAGCGTTTTTTGTTCGTCAAGCATAGCCTCACCTGCCCGATCAGTCAAGCGGCGTTTGGCGAATGCGAGAAGTTCGCCGCAGACCATCCAGAGCTGGCGGTGTATTGCCTGTACGTCCAAGAGGCGCGGCCGCTCTCCAACTATATCGCCGAAACGACCGGGGTGAAACACGAGTCGCCGCAAGTGCTGCTGTTTGAAAACGGCCGCGTCGTCTGGCATGCGTCCCATTGGGCCATTACGTATGGCGCGCTCTCGGAGCATGTCGGCGCTTGACCGTCCGCCTTTACTGCGGGCGGTTTTTTGCACACTTTTTACTTTATCGCTTAAAAGCGTTTAATCAAAAAAGCATTTTTTTCGTGACAACGATAGCTCCATCGATTATAATAAACACTAATTAAACGACTTCGCTCTCCAAGACGGGGGCGCCGCTTGCCGGCAAGCGGCGAAAACAATGCACTACACTTGGCGAAAGGATGAGAAAAGCATGAGCAATGAGAGATTAGACGAACTGCGGGCGCGAGTCGATGAGATCAACTTGCAGCTGTTGAAACTGATCAATGAACGGGGGCGGCTCGTTCAGGAGATCGGAAAAATTAAAGAAGCGCAAGGGACGCACCGCTACGACCCGGTGCGCGAACGGAAAATGTTGGATCTCATTTCCGAGCATAACGATGGGCCGTTTGAAACATCGACGCTGCAGCACATTTTCAAGGAAATTTTTAAAGCAGCGCTCGAGCTGCAGGAAGACGACCACCGCAAGGCGCTCCTTGTCTCGCGGAAAAAGCATCCGGAAAACACGATTGTTGAAGTGAAAGGCGAGCGAATCGGCGACGGCAATCAATATTTCGTCATGGGCCCGTGCGCTGTGGAAAGCTATGAACAAGTCGCTGCGGTGGCGGAGGCCGTGAAAAAACAAGGGATCAAGCTGCTGCGCGGCGGCGCCTACAAACCGCGCACGTCGCCGTACGATTTCCAAGGGCTCGGCGTGGAAGGGCTGAAAATTTTGAAACGGATCGCCGATGAGTTTGATTTGGCGGTCATCAGTGAAATCGTCACGCCGGCGGACATTGAAATCGCCTTGGACTATATTGACGTCATCCAAATCGGCGCGCGCAACATGCAAAACTTTGAGCTGCTTAAGGCAGCCGGCCAAGTGAACAAGCCGATTTTGCTGAAGCGCGGCTTGGCGGCGACGATTGAAGAATTCATCAACGCCGCTGAGTACATCATGTCACAAGGAAACGGGCAGATCATTTTGTGCGAGCGCGGCATCCGCACGTACGAGCGGGCGACGCGCAACACGCTCGACATTTCGGCTGTGCCGATTTTGAAGAAAGAAACGCACTTGCCGGTGTTCGTCGATGTCACCCACTCAACGGGGCGGCGCGATCTGCTCATCCCGTGCGCCAAAGCGGCCTTGGCGATCGGCGCCGACGGCGTCATGGCCGAAGTGCATCCGGACCCGGCCGTCGCCTTGTCCGATTCCGCCCAGCAAATGGACATCGCTCAATTCAACGAGTTTATGGAAGAAGTGCGCGCGTTCCAACGTCAGTTTGTTCAGGCGTAAGACGATCCCCTCGGTTGTTGCCCGAGGGGATTTTTTGATGAGATGGCGAGTGTTGGGGCAAACTACCCGTGAACGGTTTGTGAACAAACCGGCAAAATGGTTGCGATTTCGTTGCGAGTTGGCGATAATGTATCGTATGATAGTTGTACATACATTCGGAATTTGACCGGTTATCGGATCGAGCGAAAAGGAGTGAAACAAAATGACGGTAACGATTTATGATGTGGCGCGGGAGGCGAACGTCTCGATGGCGACCGTCTCGCGCGTCGTCAATGGCAACCCGAACGTCAAACCGTCGACGAGAAAAAAAGTGCTTGAGGCCATCGAACGGCTCGGCTACCGCCCGAACGCCGTGGCGCGGGGGCTCGCCAGCAAAAAAACGACGACGGTCGGAGTGATCATCCCGGATATTTCGAGCATTTTCTTCGCCGAACTGGCGCGCGGCATTGAGGACATCGCCACGATGTACAAGTACAACATCATTTTGAGCAACTCCGACCAAAACAAAGAAAAAGAGCTGCATTTGCTCAACACGATGCTCGCCAAGCAAGTGGACGGCCTGTTGTTTATGGGCGGGACGATCACCGATGAGCACGTCGCCGAATTTCAAAAGTCGTCGGTGCCGATCGTGCTTGCGGCGACGATGGGACCGAACGAGATTCCCTCGGTCAACATCGACTATGAGCAGGCGGCGTTTGAAGCCGTGACGTATTTGCTGGAAAAAGGAAACCGCCGCATTGTCTATGTGACCGGTCCGACCGATGACCCGATCAACCAGCGGAAGTTGGCGGGGTACCGACGCGCGCTTGAAGAACACGGCGCGCCGTATGAGGAAGAGCTCGTCATTGAGGGCGACAACTCGTACGACTCCGGCTTGGAGGCGTATGAGAAAATCACAGAGCTTGCCGAACGGCCGACGGCGGTGTTTGCTGGCACGGACGAAATGGCGCTCGGCATCATCCACAGCGCCCAAGACCACGGGGTGCGCGTGCCGGATGAACTGGAAGTCGTCGGTTTTGACAACACGCGATTGGCGACGATGGTGCGGCCGCGGCTGACGACCGTCGTGCAGCCGATGTACGACATCGGGGCGGTGGCGATGCGGCTCTTGACGAAGTATATGAACAAAGAGCCAGTGGACCACCATATCGTTGTCTTGCCGCACCGGCTTGAAGTGCGGGAGTCGACGAAATGAAAAAAGCTGGCCTCAACACGGGGGCCAGCTTCTTGCTTGCTTTGCTCCATTTCTTTTTTGACAGCTGCAATCGCCTTGCAGTCGGCCCGTTTTTCGGTGAAAACGGAAGTTGACTAGGAAAACAGGACGTAGAAATCCATTGTTTTCTTTAAATGAAAAAAAATCAAGTCCCCGCCCGGCGTTGACTGCGAATGAAATACAACGCCTTTTCCACCGTTTGCGCATTTTTTTCGCTGATCTCCGCCTTGCGCGGGATCGGGGGATACAAGTCATCCGGGTCGTCCCACTCGAGCGGAAGCGCGACGGGTGAAAGCGGTTGCCAACGTTCGCGCCACTCATCCGGCAGCGGGCCGGACACATCGGCTTGTCCCGTCATCTCGAGCCAAAGGAGCGCCCATGCCCGCGGCACGACGCGCCAGATGTCATAGCCGCCGCCGCCGACGGCGATCCAGCGTCCGCCGCAATATTCATGCGCGATTTCGTGCGCGAGTTTCGGAATGGCGCGGTACGTTTTCATCGTCACCGACAAATGGGTGAGCGGATCGTAATAGTGGGCGTCGACGCCGTTTTGCGTCACGATGACGTCCGGGCGGAAAAAGTCGGCGATTTCCCGAAGCGCGGTCGTATAGGCGGCGATCCATGATTCGTCTTCCGTGAACGCATCAACGGGAATGTTGAACGAATAGCCGTAGCCCGCGCCTAAGCCGCGCTCGTTGACATTTCCGGTCCCTGGGAACAAATAGCGCCCCGTTTCATGAATGGAAAACGTGCAAACGTTCGGATCGTCGTAAAACGCCCATTGCACCCCGTCGCCGTGGTGGGCGTCCGTGTCGACGTACAACACGCGCAGTCCGTATTTCTCCCTGATGTATTGAATGGCGACCGCGCTGTCGTTGTAGACGCAAAAGCCGGATGCTTTGCCGCGGAAGCCGTGGTGCAGACCGCCGCCAAGGTTGAGCGCATGCTCGGCCGCTCCGGAAAGAACCGCGTCGACGGCGGTGAGGGTGCTGCCGACCAAAAGAGCGCTCGCTTCGTGCATGTTTGGGAAAATCGGCGTATCCTCGGTGCCAAGGCCGTAGTTTTGCGCCGCCGCTTCCGACAGCTCGCCGCGCCCGGCCGCTTTCACCGCCTCGATGTAGGAGCGGTCGTGAATGAGCGCCAGCTCGTCATCGGTCGCCATGCGCGGGGCGACGATCTGGCGGTCTTCGAGCGCGCCGAGCGTGCAAAGCAAGTCGTATGTCATTTTGACCCGCAGCTGGTTGAACGGATGGTCGTCATGAAATTTGTACTGAAGAAATTGCTCGCTATAGACGAATGCGCAGTTTCGGCTCATGACGTAACCCCCGGCAAGTTCGGCCATAGCACGTGATAGCCGGCGTTTTGCAAATCGCGGATCAATGGAAGCGGATTCATCGTCTGCACGCGGAAAACTAAAATTTTCTCATTCGGATCCGGAGCTGGATACACCAAGACGCTGGCGATGTTCACATGGCGCTCGCTGATGATGGCCGCCGCTTTGCTTAACATGCCGGTTTCGTTCGGCACTTTGATCTCGATTTGCGACCCCGGCTGGTGAACGCCGGTCAATTCAATGAACGTGCGGAGCAAATCCGTTTGCGTGATGATGCCGACGAGTTTCCCGTGATTGACGATCGGCAGACAGCCGATTCGGTGTTCGTAAAAGAGCGCCGCCACCTCCTCGACGAAATCGAGCGGATGGCCGACGATGAGGTCGGTTTTCATAATCGTGCTGACCGGTTTTTGCAAGTCTTCAAGATGTTCATGAAGATGGAAAATGGACGGGCTCGCGTCGCGCAAATCTTGGCTCGTCACAAGCCCCAGAAGACGTCCTTCCTCGTCGACGACCGGCAGATGGCGGATGCGGTGATGTCTTAGCAGCTGCAGCGCTTCGGCGATTGTATTGGTGGCGCGAAGCGTGATAACCGGTGCTTTCATCACTTGTTCGACAAGCATCGTTCTCCTCTCCCCTTTGTGCGTGGCATTTTATGCGCGCCGCCCGCAACCGGCAAGGCGGGCGCAAACGTCCGGACAGCTGAGAATTTCAGCTAGTACATATAGCGGTTCATAAACCGAAGCCGGTCGAACCGTTGAATCGATTCGGCGTCGACCCGTTTGCCAATGCGGACCATGAGGCAGTTCGCCGGATGGGAGCAAATTTCCGGGTCGTCGGTCGCATACCAGACGAGCCCGCCGGCGTTCATCATTTTCTCCATCACTTTTCGGTACTCCCATACGTTCAGCCCCGTGCCTTTTAGATCCCAATGCCAATAATACTCCGTTGTAATGATGATATAGTCTTCCATGGCGTCGTCCATCATCGAGACGATCAATAAATTTTTTCCGACGCCAAACCCGCGGAACTCCGGAATGACTTCAATGGCGCCAAGCTCGAGCAAATTTTCCATGTTCCCTTCCGACCAACGTTCGAGAGGATCAGGATACAAAAACGTCACATACCCGACAATCACCTCGCCGCGGCGGGCGATGATGATCCGCCCTTCCGGCAGCTTGGCGATTTCGATCAACGCTTTGTGCTGTTTGGCAGGCGGGCGGAAGGAAGTGAGGTCATGGTGGAATTCATAGCTGGCCAACGCTTCCGGCGTCACCGGCCCTTCGATGAGGAGCGTTCCTTTCGGGGTTTTCAGCTCTTTGGCGTTATACGTTTTTTTATGTTCCATTCGTCCACCACCTGAATTGGTCGTTCTGCTTCCATTATACATAAAAACGGCGCCGGCTGGCGCGGTTCAAAAAAATTTCAAAAAAGTGGGGACGAGGAATATTTTAAAAATTGAGAAATGGTTTTCAATCGACTATAATAGAAATGTAATCACTTACATAAGGGGGATCGGAGAATGAACACAGAACGGCTTCCTGTCATACAAGGGGACTACAATTTGAAAAACTACGAAGAAACATATAAACAGTTTCAATGGTCGGAAGTGGAGAAAGAGTTTTCTTGGCATGAAACAGGCCGAGTCAACATGGCGTATGAGGCGATCGACCGCCATGCTGAGTCGTTCCGTAAAAATAAAGTGGCGCTCTATTACCGCGACGCGGTGCGGAACGAGAAATATACGTTCAAAGAAATGAAAGAGATGTCCAATAAGGTGGCGAACGTCTTAAAACAGGCGGCGGACATTCAGAAGGGCGACCGTGTGTTCGTGTTCATGCCGCGTTCTCCGGAACTGTACTTTGCGGTGCTTGGGATCATTAAAACCGGCGCCATCGTCGGGCCGTTGTTTGAGGCGTTCATGGAAGGAGCGGTGCGCGACCGTCTTGAAGACAGCGGGGCGAAGGCGATCATTACGACGCCGGAGCTTCTGCCGCGCGTGCCGGTCGGCGATTTGCCGGAGTTGAAGTACGTCTTTTTGGTCGGCGACGGCATTGTCGAGGAAGGGCCGTACATCGATTTGAAAAAGCGGATGAATGAGGCAAGCAAGCATTTCGACATCGAATGGGTCGACCGCCAAGACGGCTTGATTTTGCATTACACATCCGGTTCGACCGGCAAGCCGAAAGGCGTTTTGCACGTCCATAACGCGATGATTCAGCACTATCAAACGGCGAAATGGGTGCTCGACTTAAAAGAAGACGACATTTACTGGTGCACGGCTGACCCGGGGTGGGTGACTGGGACGTCGTACGGCATCTTCGGCCCGTGGCTGTGCGGAGCGTCAAGCGTCATCGTCGGCGGCCGCTTCAGCCCGGATGCTTGGTATCAAACGATCCAAGATTTCGGCGTCACCGTCTGGTACAGCGCGCCGACGGCGTTCCGCATGCTGATGGGCGCCGGCGATGAAGTCGTGAAAAAATATGATTTAAGCTCGCTCCGCCACATTTTGAGCGTCGGCGAGCCGCTCAACCCGGAAGTCATCCGCTGGGGGATGAAAGTGTTCGGCCGCCGCATCCATGATACGTGGTGGATGACGGAAACAGGCGGGCATCTCATTTGCAACTACCCGTGCATGGAAATCAAGCCGGGATCGATGGGGAAACCGATTCCGGGCGTTGAGGCGGCGATCATTGATGACCAAGGAAACGTCTTGCCGCCGTACCGGATGGGCAACTTGGCCATCAAAAAAGGCTGGCCGTCGATGATGAAAACGATTTGGAACAACCCGCAAAAATATGAATCATACTTTATCGGCGACTGGTACGTATCCGGCGATTCGGCCTACATGGATGAAGACGGCTACTTCTGGTTCCAAGGCCGTGTTGACGATGTCATCAACACATCCGGCGAACGCGTTGGGCCGTTTGAAGTCGAAAGCAAGCTCGTCGAGCATCCGGCCGTTGCCGAAGCCGGCGTCATCGGAAAGCCGGATCCGGTGCGCGGGGAAATCATCAAAGCGTTCATCGCGCTTCGCGAAGGGTACGAGCCGTCCGAGGAGCTGAAAGAAGACATCCGCCAATTTGTGAAAAAAGGGCTTGCCGCTCATGCCGCGCCGCGTGAGATCGAGTTCCGCGACAAACTGCCGAAAACGCGGAGCGGGAAAATCATGCGCCGCGTCCTAAAGGCGTGGGAGCTCAACTTGCCGACCGGCGATTTGTCGACGATGGAAGACTGATGAGCGAAAAGCGTCTGGAACATCCGCTGTTCCAGGCGCTGTTGTTCTTTTCAGGCTGGGGCCGAAGCGGGGCGGCTGCAAAGACGGTGATGGAACGGAAAACGCGGCCAACAGCGTGATTTCTCCATTTGAAAAACTTGATACATGCCCGTTTCCTCTTCGCTTAAGAACCATCCATTTGGCGAAAATCCCCATCTTCACAAAACAAGAAAGGGTGTCCCAACAAGGATCGGGACACCCTCTTTTCGATCACCATATATACGCGCCAACTCTTTATTCAAAACGAATGGCATCTTCTAAAGAAAGCCAATCAAAGAAAGACAATCTTTTGGGTCAGCTCCTTGTCACTCCACGTCACCCGACGGCGGGGGAGAAGACGGCTCGCCGCTCTTTTGATGACCGGAATTGGGCGGCGAGGCGGACGGCAGCGAAACGAGGTTCGACGGCGCCGATTCCTGTCCGGCGATGTCCACAGCAGTGACGCAGTACGCGGCGCCCGGCTGCAGCGGCGAAAACGAGGCTGCCTCGTCCGCTTTAACAGCGGCGGCGAGGCGTCGTTCCCCCGTTTCGTTCACTAGATAGACGCGGTAGCCGATGACATCCGGCTCGTTATGGCGATTCCAGACGAGCTTGCCCCCTGCAAGCCGAGCGGCGGGTGGAGCCGGTGGACGGCCGTTTTCCTTTAATGTGGAGACGAGCGATGCATCGCCCGCCTGCCCTTCGCCGTTGATCCCCCAATCGGCGAGAAGCTTCGGATTCACGATCACTTCGCGAGTGACAAACTCTTCCGGCGTCGTCTCAAGCGCCACATAGCGGCGTCCGCCGATGACGACGACCCGGCTTTCCATCACTTCCTCGCCGCTTCCTTCCCGCGGTGCAAACTTCGTATTGTACAGATCGTAACGGACGAGCCCGGCTTTTTCGCACGCGGCCGACGGGCTGAAGCCGCTCGCGGCGCAGTAAGCGCGGCGGACGATGCCGCCTGGCATGAGAAACCGCTTCGGCGGAGCGATGAGCTTCGGGTTTTCTTGATAGGCAGCATTGATCAACCGCGCCCATAACAGCTGGGTGCGCTGGCTGTAGGAAAGCCCTTTGTAGCGGGACTCAAGCGGCGCCGGCCGGTCATAGCCGATCCAAACGCCGAACGTGACGTTCGGATTGACGGCGATAAACCACGAATCGCGCTTGTCTTGCGATGTGCCGGTTTTTCCCGCCCAATCGGCGGAAAAGGTCAAGTAGCGCGGCACCGACGAGGCCGTTCCGCCGTGAAGCACGTCGCGCATCATATCAATCATCAAGTACGACGTTTGCGGCGAAAACACCGGGACGGGTTTGCTTTGATGTTTGTAAACGATCTTTCCGTTTTTGTCCACAATCTTCTCAATCATGTAAGCGTCCACGAACGATCCGTAATTGGCGAACGTCGCATAGGCGTTGACGTTTTCCTCGACCGTGACGCCAATGTGCGTCCCGCCGATCGCCAAAGCTGGATTGGCCTCTTCTTGTTTGGCGACGCTCGTGACCCCCATTTTATGCAAATAGTCAATCGGATGGCGGGATCGAATTCTCATATACGTCCGAACGGCCGGAATGTTGAACGATTGCTGCAAGGCATAGCGCGCCGTGACGAGCCCGTGCGTTTTTCCGTCTGCGTTTTTCGGTGTATACGAACCGATCGAAAGCGGCAAGTCGGGAATGATCGTCGCCGGCTGGATGACGCCCATCTCCATCGCCGGCGCGTATACTAAGAGCGGTTTCATCGTTGACCCGTTGGACCGGTGCGCTTGGGTGGCGTGGTTCAACTGCTCACGCCCATAATCGCGGCCGCCGACGAAGCTGATGATTTTTCCCGTTTTGTTTTCGATGAGCATCGCCCCGACTTCGACCGGTTGGCGATGGGGGATCATTTTTCCTGTTTTCTTGTCTTTGGTGTAATACACATTGTCGCTTCCGTAATACGGGTAGCGGGCGGCGATGCGCTGCATTTGTTCATAAATCTTTTTGTCGATCGTCGTATAAATCCGATATCCGCCTTGGCGCAACGCTTTTTCCGCCTCGCCGAGATAGCGGCGGAAACGAGCGGGGTCGCGCTTCACCTCTTCCGGCTTATAGCCGTCGCGCTTGGCGAACGTCTCGGCGAGCACCTCTTTCGCCCGCCGCTCAATCTCCATCGTCAAAAACGGATATTGTTCAAACGGCGACGGCTTCGGGGCGGCCAAATGCTTCGCCACATCATAGGAAAGCGCTTCCTTATACTGTTTTTCCGAGATGTAGCCGGCCCGTTTCATCCGGTACAGCACCGTTTTCATCCGTTTCAATCCCGCCGAGAGATCCGATTTGACGCTGCCGTCAGCGGCAAACGGGGTGTAGACGAACGGGTTTTGCGGCAGTCCGGCCAAAAACGCCGCTTGAGCGAGATTCAACTCTTTGGCGTTGACGCCAAAGACGCCTTGGGCCGCGGCTTGGATGCCGGCGATGTTGCGCCCTGAAGAATTGCGGCCGAACGGAACGACGTTTAAATACGCCTCTAAAATGTCTTCTTTGGAAAAAAATTTCTCCAGACGAAGTGAAAGCAGCATTTCTTTCGCCTTCCGCTCAAACGACACCTCGTTCGTCAACATCTGGTTTTTGACGAGCTGCTGCGTAAGCGTGCTCCCGCCGCTTTTGACCGGCGAGTTGGTCAGCTCTTGAAACACGGCGCGGATGACGGCCTTCGGAACGACGCCGTCGTGTTCATAAAAATGTTCGTCTTCGGTCGCGATGATCGCCTGCACGACGTATGGCGACACCTCGGAAAGAGGCACCGCCTCGCGGTCAAGGTCGGACCGGAACCGCCCTAAATATACGCCGCCGTCAAAGTACATGTGGCTCGTTTCGCCGTAATGGTAAATCTCCTTTTTCATCTCGTCGGGCGAGGGAACGGGCATATCTTTGACCAAAAAGGCAAAATAGCCGGCACCGGCGCCGATGGCAAAGCAGACAAGGCAGAGTGCGGCGATGAGCAAAATTAAGATGACGTTCCAAACCACATCGTATGTAAGGGAAAAATAATGCCACGCTTTTTCAAGAGAAATGGAAAGTTGGTTTCGCTTCATGCCAGCCCCCCCTATGCGGCAAGTCATTATATATCAGTATACCATAGGAAGGGGAGGCATTGTGGAATTTTGCCGATTTTTCGCCGTTTGTGCGAAAAGCGTTAGGGTTGACAGCGAGCGCATCGCTATGGTAATAAGAATGTATATATTTCATATGAGAAAGCGATGATGGGAACAAGTAGCGGCTGTCTCCCTGGTGCAGAGAGCTGGCGGACGGTGCGAGCCAGTCCACAGGCAGGCGTGAATTACCTCCCTGAGCAGCGATGGCGAACGTTTTTGGCACCTAGTAGCCATCCGCCGGCCGGCGCCGTTATCCAAATGAGTGAGAAAGCACCATGCTTTCTAAGTAGGGTGGTACCGCGACGAACACTCGCCCCTTCATCACGGGCGGGTGTTTTCTTTTGCATGACATTTATAGAGAGGTGAAGGACATGGATTTGCTTGCGGAATTGCAATGGCGCGGGCTCGTCAACCAAACGACGGATGAAGACGGGTTGCGCAAGCTGTTGAATGAGGAGCGGGTGACGCTCTACTGCGGGTTTGACCCGACGGCGGACAGTTTGCATATCGGCAACTTGGCCGCCATTTTGACGCTGCGCCGCTTCCAGCAGGCGGGGCACCGGCCGATCGCCCTAGTCGGCGGAGCGACGGGGTTGATCGGTGACCCGAGCGGGAAAAAAAGCGAGCGCACGCTCAATGCGAAAGAAACCGTCGAGGCATGGAGCGCGCGTATTAAAGAACAGCTCGGCCGTTTTTTAGATTTTGAAGCGGACGGCAATCCGGCGAAAATCAAAAACAACTACGACTGGATCGGGCCGCTGGATGTCATTACGTTTTTGCGCGATGTGGGCAAGCATTTCAGCGTCAACTACATGATGGCGAAAGAGTCGGTGCAATCGCGCATCGAGACGGGCATTTCATTTACCGAGTTCAGCTATATGATGCTGCAGGCATACGATTTTCTCCGCCTGTACGAGACGGAAGGCTGCCGCCTGCAAATCGGCGGGAGCGACCAATGGGGCAACATCACGGCAGGGCTTGAGCTTATTCGCAAAACGAAAGGCGAGGCGCGGGCGTTTGGCTTGACGATCCCGCTTGTGACGAAAGCGGACGGCACGAAATTCGGGAAAACGGAAAGCGGCACGATTTGGCTCGATAAAGAGAAAACATCGCCGTACGAGTTTTACCAGTTTTGGATCAACACCGACGACCGCGATGTGATCCGCTACTTGAAGTACTTTACGTTCCTGTCAAAAGAGGAAATCGAAGCGCTTGAACAAGAGCTTCGTGAAGCCCCAGAGAAGCGGGCGGCCCAAAAGGCGCTTGCTGAGGAAGTGACAAAGCTCGTGCACGGCGAAGAGGCGCTCAGGCAAGCGATTCGCATTTCTGAAGCGCTCTTTAGCGGCGACATTGCCAATTTGACAGCGGCGGAAATTGAGCAAGGGTTCAAAGATGTGCCGTCATTCGTTCATGAAGGAGGCGACGTTCCGCTTGTCGAGCTGCTCGTTTCTGCCGGCATTTCGCCATCGAAGCGGCAAGCGCGCGAAGACATCCAAAACGGCGCCATTTACGTCAACGGCGAGCGCCTTCAAGACGTCGGAGCCATATTAACGGCTGAACACCGCCTTGAGGGGCGGTTTACGGTCATCCGCCGCGGGAAGAAAAAGTATTATTTGATTCGCTACGCCTAAGAAAAAAGATCCGAAATGCATCGGCATTTCGGATCTTTTTTGCGCCTTAACGCGAGTAGAACTCGACGATGAGCGCTTCGTTGATTTCCGCCGGCAGTTCGGAACGCTCCGGCAAGCGGGTGTACGTCCCTTCCATTTTTTCCGGATTGAACGTCAAGTAATCCGGAATGTAGTTGTTCGCTTCGAGCGCTTCTTTAATCACTTGCAAGTTGCGCGATTTTTCGCGAACGGCGATCGTTTGTCCCGGTTTGACGCGGTACGACGGGATGTTGACACGGCTGCCGTCGACCAAAATGTGGCCGTGCGTCACGAGCTGGCGGGCTTGACGGCGCGTGCGGGCCAACCCTAAGCGATAGACGAGGTTGTCTAGGCGCGATTCTAACAAAATCATGAAGTTTTCGCCGTGTTTGCCCGGCATTTTGCCTGCTTCTTCAAACGTTTTGCGGAATTGGCGTTCGTTCACGCCGTACATATGGCGCAGCTTTTGTTTTTCTTGCAGCTGCAAGCCATATTCCGACAATTTCCGCCGTTGCCCCGGACCATGTTGGCCAGGCGGATACGGACGTTTTTGCAATTCTTTCCCCGTGCCGCTCAACGAGATGCCAAGGCGGCGGGAAATTTTCCACATTGGGCCAGTATAACGAGCCATTCGTTGCTCCTCCTTACGCTTTTATTCCCGTAAAATAAAAGCAGATGTGCGCCAACAATTATGGCCATTTTGTTTTCATGCATCCTCGCTCTCGCAGCTAAGAGTTACACGATGCACCTCGGCGGGTCGAGGAACAAAATGAACCATAAAGGTGGGCACAAAGGCTGCTATATTTTACACAAAGGCTATTATATGATTTTTAGAGGATAAAGTCAACATTTTGTTTCCCTTCTTCTCTATTTGTATGATATAATAAAAGATGCAATTTTTAGAAAAAATTTGTCATCCCATTCTCTCATTTGGAATGATGATGCCGGTTTGGGTGGAAAAGGCGATGAACAAGGAAGAAATGAAGCGGTATGAATCATTTAAACAAAAATTTTTCCACTGGTTTTTAGCGTTTCAGGACGATGGGCCGTTTTCGGCGGCGGCGGGCGAGTTGCTCGCGCTGCTAAAAGAAGAGCTGGCGCTCGAGCAAGCCGTTTTTTATTTGTACGACCCGGTGCGGGCTGCCTTTTATCCGGAAGCGGCCGCGGTTGGGACGCCGGACGCTGGGCCGATCGCGGCTGATGGAGAGCGGAAAGTCGCTGTTGTCGATGCCGGTGGGCCGCATATGGCGGCCCGGCTCTTTTTCATGCTTTCCGATGAGACGCCGGCGATGGTCGAGCTGATGTATCGAAAAGATGGCGGTTTTGACGAGCGGTTGTTGTGGGAGATCCGGACGGATTTGGCGCGATTGTTTCGGAAACTTAGCGCGGTGCTGCAAGGAGAGGGCGAAGAGAAACGGTATGGACAGCTGCATCACTTTGCCGCAAAAATTCATTCCTCGATGCATATCGATGTTGTGCTTGAAGAAATTATCCGCACGCTGCAAAACGTCTATCCATCATTCACCTACCACCTTCTGTTGTCGCATGACAACCATCTGCGCGGAAATTTGCCGATTAAAACGCTTGTATTGGATGAAAGGGAAAAACAGACGGCGGCGTTGCGGGCGTTTTTGACTGGACAAGTGCAATGCGAGGAGATGGAGGCGCCGCCGCGCTCGGTGCTGTACGCCCCGATTAAAGGGGTGCAGGCGGTGTATGGGGTGATTGAAATTATCGCCCCATACGCTGCGCCATTTCCAAAACGAGAGATTCATTTTATTTCGCTGCTGGCGAGCACGGCTGGAAGCGCGCTTGAGAACGCCAAGTTGTATGAACAGTCGCGCCGGCTTGTCGCCGATTTGCAGCTGATCAACGACACAATGCGCCAATTGAACGCCCGGCCGCGGCTTCATGAAGCCATTGAGTACATGGTATCGCAAATCCAACAATCGTTCGGCGCGGATGAAGTCGGTTTTTTCTTGTTTGCCGACGGCAAGCGGGAGCTTTTGCCAGGCAGCACGCCGTTTTTTTTCGACCATCGGTCCGAGCCCTATATCGAATGGGTGGAAAAGCGGCGCCAAAGCGGAAATGACATTTTATTTGCCGGTGATGTATGCGTGTCCGCTTTCGGTTCGTTTCGTTCCATCATGGCGGCGCCGATGCAGCAAAACAAGGAAACGAAGGGACTGTGCATTGCGCTCGCCAGCGAGCCATACCGATTTACGTTTGAGATGTTTAAGCTCTTGGAATCCCTCGTTCAACATTCAACGCTGGCGTTTATGAACGCGATGCTGCGCGAAGAGCTCGAGAAGATGGTAGTCACCGATTATTTGACAAAGCTGCATACGCGCCGTTACTTGGACGAGGTGATCCAAACATCCATGGGATCCGATGCATCCGGGGCGCTCATTTTGTTTGACATTGACAACTTTAAGCAAATCAACGATGTGTACGGCCATCAAACGGGCGATGGGGTGCTCGTCCAAGTGGCTGAGACGGTGCGCGCCAACATTCGCGATGGCGATGTGGCGGCGCGTTGGGGCGGGGAAGAGCTGGCGGTGTATTTGCCGAAAGTGCCGCTGTCTGACGCCATTTCGATTGCCCGCCGCATCACAGAAAAAGTCAGAGAACAAACGATTCCGACGGTGACCGTTTCGTGCGGCGTGTCATGGTGGGAGCGCCAAGGCTGCGAGGATGCAAAACAGCTGTTCAAACGAGCCGACGCCGCGCTTTATATGGCAAAAGAGACGGGAAAAAACTGCATTTTTGTGCACGATGACTGTCATTTGTATAAGGTGTAAAAAAAAGGAATCCGAGCAAGCGGATTCCTTCTTCGCGCTTGGTGCGCTTTTTTCGTCAGGCGGAAATGAGCACGCTGGCAAACTGCTCCAAGTAGCGGCGGTCGATGTCATCGAAGCGGTTTTTCACCGGGCTGTCGATGTCAAGAACGCCGATGACGCGGTCGTCTTTGATGAGCGGCACGACGATTTCCGATTGAGACGCCGCATCGCAGGCGATATGGCCCGGGAATTGGTGAACGTCTGGAACGACCACCGTCCGCCGTTTGGCGGCCGCCGTGCCGCACACCCCTTTGCCGAACGGAATGCGCACGCATGCCGGCAAGCCTTGGAACGGGCCAAGCACAAGCTCCTCGCCGTCTGCGAGATAAAAACCGACCCAATTGATGTCGGTGAAAAACTGGTTGAGCAAGGCGGCTGCGTTCGCCAAGTTGGCGATGAAGTTGGGTTCCCCGGAAATGAGCGATTTCAGCTGTTCGATGACGAGCGCGTAATTTTCTTCGCGTGTTCCGTTGTAAGCCATGGGACGAAACATAGAACTAGCCTCCTTTTTCATCATGGTTGGAGCAGGACTCTGGCCTCAACATCCAGCAGGATGCAAGCAGGGAAATGGCTGATTCGCCTATTTTATGACGGCTGCGGGCGGTTGTCAACCGAAAGCGCCTCGCGGTCCATCCTCTCCCGTCCTTGGTGCAAGTCGGCGGCGCGATGGGCGTCGGATCCGTAGACGATTGGGATGCCCCGCCGCCGCGCCTCGGCGATCACGCCGCCCGGCGGATACGGCTCAAGGCAGAGCGGTTTGGCGGCGCCGGCGCCGTTGTAGTCCAATTCATAGCCGAACTGCTTGATGTCATCGAGAATGGCAACAATCCACTCATCCATTGGTTCCAAGCATGGGAAACGGCGTTGGAACTTGCGCACAAGCGTCATATGGCCGATGCGTCTCGGTTTGTAGCGGCCAAGCTCCGTGCGGATCGATTGCAGCACCGTTTCGTAGTAGGCGCGGTGGACGCGTTCGACCGATCCGAACAAGCGGACGATGTCGGCGAACATATCTTCGCTGTAATCAAGGCATACATATTGCCCTTCGTGGGCCAAAAAGTGAACCGATAAAATGCTGTCGTCAAGCAGCGGGCCGACCTCGTCGAGCAGGCGGGTTGTTTCTTCCTCAAAGCCAGGAATAAAATCGACTTCGAGCCCGACACGGATGGCAATGTCGTTTCGGTAGCGGGCTTTCACCTCAGCGACGGCGTGCAAATAGCGCTCAAGCTGGCTAAGCTTCATCGAACAGTCCTGGTTGGGCGTTGGATCGATAAACCGCTCAGGAAGCGGGGCATGCTCCGTAAAGGAAATGTCGGTATAGCCCAGTTCGATCGCGCGCTCTACATAGGCCTCAAGCGGATCTTGGCTTCCGTGCGGACAAAACGGCGTATGAATATGCCCGTCGCGCATGATCGATTTTCCTCCTTTCTTCCTTATGTATCATAGCAAAAATAGTGAAGATTCTTGTAAAAAAAATAAAAATTTTGGTCAAAAAATGTCGTTAACATGGTATCATAAAAACATTGAAAAACATATATTTTTGCCTTCTCCGCTATTTTCGTTTGTTTGATAGAAGTAGCTTGAATGCAAGGAGGGCATCAGCGGATGGGAATGGCATGGATCGTTCTGCTCCTCGGAGCGGGGGCAATCATATATAATCATGTGTACCGGAAGCGGATGTACCGGGAAATCGATCGGCTCGAGGAATGGAAAATCAACTTGATGAACCGGCCGGTGCCGGATGAGCTGGCGAAAGTGAAACAGCTGAATATGACAGGGGAGACGGAGCAGCTGTTTGAACGATGGCGCCAGCAATGGGACGACATTGTGGCAGTGAAGCTGCCGAATGTGGAAGAACAGCTGTTTGACGCGGAGCGGCTGCTCGACAAATACCGCTACCGGCAGGCGCGCCGGCTGCTTGGGCAGATCGCCGACGGATTGCGTCGTCTTGAGGAAGAAGTGCATGAAATCATTCATGAAGTGAATGAGTTGATCGGCAGCGAGGAACAAAGCCGGGCGGAGATCGAGGAGCTGCGTGCGGCTCACCGGGAAGCGAAAAAGGCGCTGCTTGCTTACCGTTATACGTTCGGTTCGGCTGCCGACTTGCTTGACGTCCGTTTAACGGAAGCGGAAAAGCAGTTTCAGCGGTTTGCCGAATTGACGGAAGCCGGCAACTATTTGGCGGCGCGCGATGTGGTTCTGACACTGAAGGAAGAGCTCGGCCGGCTCACAGCTATGATGGAAGAAATTCCCAAACTTCTTGGCGAATGCCAAACGTCGTTGCCAGCTCAGCTCGCTGAGTTGGCTGATGGCTATCGAGAGATGGAAGAGCGCGGATACATCCTTGACCATTTGCACATGGAGCGCACGCTTCAGGAAAAACGGGAAAAAATCGAGCAATGTCTGGCCATGATCCATGAGCTGCGCATCGAAGAAGCGAAGCAGATTGTCGCTGAGCTGAAAGAAGAGATCGACGCGCTCTACGATTTGCTCGAAAACGAAGTGCTCGCGCATCAATATGTGCAAACGGAAATGCCGCGCCTCAGCGGCATGCTTCAGGAGCTCGCCGCCGAGGCGAAGGAAACCGAGGCCGAGGCGCTGTTCGTCCAGCAAAGCTACCATTTGGCGCCAAGCGACCTCGAAAAGTACCGGAGCATCGAAAAGCAGCTGCACCAGTTGCAAAAGCGGTTTTTTCTCATTCAAGACCGCGTTGCCGAGGCGAAAACAGCGTATTCGCTCCTGAAAGAGGAGCTTGAGCAGCTTGTGTCTCAGATCGACCTCATGAAGGAAGAGCATGAACAGTTTCGAACGATGCTGCAGACGCTGCGCAAAGACGAATTGATCGCCCGCGAAAAGCTTGACGGCATGAGAAAAACATTGGCCGAGGCGCTCCGCCTTGTGCAAAAAAGCCGGCTGCCGGGGCTGCCTGAACCGTATGCGCTTGAATTGGCGGAAGCGAGACGCAGCTTGCAAGCCGTTGCCGCGCGTCTTGAAGAAAAGCCGCTTGACATGCCGGCGGTCGACCAAGCGTTGGAGGAGGCGAAAGCGGCTGTGGAACGGTTGTATGAGCGGACGGTGGAAATGATCGAACAGGCGACGCTGGCGGAGCAGACGATTCAATACGGCAACCGCTACCGCCGCCGCTATCCAGCGGTCCGCAAAGGGCTGGAAGAAGCCGAATTTTTATTTCGCCATTATGATTATGAGGAGGCGCTCCGGCAGGCGGTGGCGGCCGTTGAAGAAGTCGAGCCGGGCGCGTTTGACCGTGTGCAGAAATTATGGCAGGAGGATAACAGCCGCGAACAGTGATAAACCACCCGATCACGAGTATTGATTATCCATTATTTTACCTAAAAAACACAGAATCATATGGCTGAACACAAGCTTTTCTGCCTCTTCCCTCGAACAAGAACGCCGCCCGGAATATCTTGAATGAGGGGCTTCGTTTGCTGTCTTCGTAAGGCAGCCAAACCGTGGGACGCACGGGGATGGCTTGGCTGACAGCCTGCCGTGGGGCGGGTGTTCCCAAGAATCTCCCACCTCTAAGCGCAGGTGGGAGATTGTTCAATGGGTTTTTGGTGAATAATGTAAATGACGGTGTGTTTTCGTTGTCGATTGGCGCCTGTTTTGGTTAAGATGGACGATGTACAGCGATATTTTGCCGACAATGAGCGGAGGATGGAAGCGATGATTTATCTTGACAACAGTGCGACGACCAAACCATTTCCCGAGGTGATCGATTCGTTCGTCGCCGTCGCAACGAACTATTTTGCCAATCCGTCGTCGCTCCATGGGCTGGGCATGAAGGCGGAGCGGCTTTTGGCGCAGGCGCGTGAACAAATCGCCGCCATGCTGCGCGTTAAGCCGAACGAAATCGTTTTTACCTCCGGCGGAACGGAGGCGAACAATTTCGCCATCAAAGGGGTCGCCTGGCAATATCAGCGGCGCGGCCGGCATATCATTACGACGAAAATCGAGCATCCGTCTGTCGCTGAACCGTGCCGCCAGCTTGAGGAGCTTGGTTTTGAGGTGACGTACTTGCCGGTCGACCGCGAAGGAAGGGTATCGGTTGAGCAAGTGGAACGCGCGCTGCGCGACGATACGATTCTCGTGTCGGTCATGCACGTCAATAACGAAGTTGGCACGGTGCAGCCGATCGAAGAAATCGGCGCCCTCTTGTCCCGCTATCCGAAAACATTGTTTCACGTCGATCGGGTGCAAGGGATCAGCAAAGTGCCGCTCGACTTGAAGCAAGCCGGTGTCGATTTATGCACGATATCGGCGCATAAATTTCACGGATTGCGCGGCGCCGGCTTGCTTTACGTCCGTGAAGGCGTCCGCTTGGCGCCGTTGATTGCCGGCGGCGGGCAGGAGCGGCAGCTTCGGTCCGGAACGGAAAATGTCGCCGCCATCGTCGCGATGGCGAAGGCGCTTCGCTTGGCGCTCGAGCGCTACGAGCGGGACATCGGCCGGCTTCAAGCATTGAAAGACGAGTGGCTTGAAGCGCTCTTGGCGATTCCAGACATCGAGATCAACACGCCGCGCGATGGCGCCGCTCCTCATATCATCAACTTTTCGTTAAAGCGCGGCGTGAAGCCGGAAGTGTTTGTTCACGAACTGGAAAAAAGCGGAATCTACGTTTCGACGACGTCAGCCTGTTCATCGAAAAAAAAGGCGCCGAGCAAGACGCTTTTGGCCATGGGGCTTGGTGAAGACCGAGCCGAGCGCGGCATTCGCATCAGCTTGTCGTTTGACAACAGCCGGGAAGAAATCGCGCCGGCGGTGGCAGCGATCAAGCAGGCGATCAAAACATTAAGCGAGGTAACGGAATAAGATGATGAACTATGACCGCATTTTGATCCGCTACGGAGAAATGACGACGAAAGGAAAAAATCGGAACATCTTCGTCCGGCGTCTTAAAAACAACATTGCCCGCAAACTGCAGGCGTTCGAGCGGATTCAGATTGAATATATGCGCGACCGAATGTACATTTTATTAAACGGCGAGCCGCATGAACCGATCATCGAAAAGCTGAAAACCGTTTTTGGCATTCATTCGTTCAGCCTGGCGATGAAGTGCGAAAACGATCTGGACGCCATTAAGGAAACGGCGCTCGCCGCCGTCCGCCAGCTCCCATACAAAGGAAAAACGTTTAAAGTGAGCGCCCGCCGCGTCGATAAGCAGTTTCCGTATCGAAGCGACGAGCTGAACTACGAGGTGGGGGCGCATATTTTGCGGCAGACGGACGGGCTTAGGGTCAACGTGCGCGAGCCGGATATTGACGTGCGCATTGAAGTGCGCCAAGACGGGACATATGTCACGTGCCGCGACATTTTCGGCGCCGGCGGCCTGCCGGTCGGAACGAGCGGCAAGGCGATGCTCATGCTCTCCGGCGGCATCGACAGCCCGGTTGCTGGTTATTTGGCGATGAAGCGCGGTTTGGAAATCGAGGCCGTCCACTTTTTCAGCCCGCCGTTTACAAGCGAACGGGCGAAGCAAAAAGTGATTGACCTCGTGCGCAAGTTGACGACATACGGCGGGAGAATCAAGCTTCACATCGTGCCGTTTACGGAAGTGCAGCAAGCCATTTATCAAGGAGTTCCGAACGAGTACTCGCTCATTTCCACTCGGCGGGCGATGCTTAGGATCACCGACGCGCTGCGCCGCCGCCAGCGGGCGTTGGCGATTGTCACAGGCGAAAGCCTCGGCCAAGTCGCGAGCCAGACGCTAGAAAGCATGTACGTGATCAATGAGGTGACCAATACCCCGATTTTGCGCCCGCTTGTTTCGATGGATAAACTTGAAATTATCGAGCTGGCGAAGCAAATCGGCACACATGATATTTCCATTCTTCCGTATGAAGACTGTTGCACCATTTTTACGCCAAGAGCGCCGAAAACGAAGCCAAAAAAAGAAAAAGTGTTCCATTATGAGAGCCAGCTCGACCTCGCTCCGCTTCTGGAAAAGGCAGTCAATGACACAGAAACGCTCGTCATTGATGAAGAAACAGGGCAGGGCGATGAGTTTGCCGAGCTGTTTTGAATCTCAAAATTTACCAAAAAGCATCGCTGCATATCGCCATCTGTTTTCACACATTCTATAGGTACAAGGAGGTGAAAACAGATGGCACGCAACAACAGCAATCAACTGCTTGTTCCGGGTGCGCAACAAGCGCTGGAGCAAATGAAATATGAGATCGCTCAAGAATTTGGCGTGAACTTAGGCGCTGACACGACTTCGCGCGCCAACGGTTCGGTCGGCGGCGAGATCACGAAACGTCTCGTAGCC
This sequence comes from Geobacillus thermopakistaniensis, assembly GCF_000498995.1. Lineage (NCBI taxonomy): Bacteria > Bacillati > Bacillota > Bacilli > Caryophanales > Anoxybacillaceae > Geobacillus > Geobacillus thermopakistaniensis. Next base: position 13,854 of record NZ_AYSF01000002.1, on the reverse strand, counting down.
ATGGCGCAGCAACAATTGGGCGGCGCACGCCAATTCTAATTTCATAATGATGGCTTACTGATGGCTTACGCGGCGGGGGCATTCCCCGCCGCTTTCATATGAGAAAAACGGTATTCAAAATAGAACGACTATTTTGTATAATAGAGATGCCGACCAAGGCGAAACAAGACAGAGGGGGAGAGGAACGATGAGGCGGGAAGACTTGATTGCTCCCGAGCGCTACAATTTAACATCGGAAATGGAACGGCATGCGGCCGCCGACCCGGACCGGATCGCGTTGAAATGGGAGAGCGAGCAAGGCGAAACGAAAGAGATTACATACGGCCGCTTGATGGCGCGCGCCAACCAAATTGGAAACGCTTTCTTATCACATGGGCTCGAAAAAGGCGATAAAGTGCTCGTCATGATGCCGCGCCTCATTGAAACATACGAAGTGTATATAGGGGCGCTCAAAGCCGGGCTTGTCGTCATCCCAAGCTCGGAGATGCTGCGGACAAAGGATTTGCAATATCGGCTCGTCCATAGCGAAGCGAAAGCGGTTGTCGCTTATGCGCCGTATACGGACGAATTTGCGCCGATTGACGGCATCGAACGTTTGACGAAGTTCGTCATCGGGGAACCCCGGGACGGATGGATTCCGCTTGAAGACGCCATGGCCAAAGAGAGCGAAACGCTCGAGGCGGCGGATACCTCGCGCGATGATATGGCGTTTTTGTCGTACACATCCGGCACGACCGGCAATCCGAAAGGGGTCGTCCATTGCCATGGTTGGGCGTACGCCCACTTGCGCACGGCTGCGAAAAACTGGCTGTGCATTGAAGAAGGCGACCTCGTTTGGGCGACGGCCGGACCGGGATGGCAAAAATGGATTTGGAGCCCGTTTTTATCGGTGCTCGGCTCGGGGGCGACCGGTTTCGTCTACTACGGCCGCTTTGAGCCGGAAACATATTTGCAGCTATTGGAAAAATACAACATCAATGTGCTGTGCTGCACGCCAACCGAGTATCGTTTGATGGCGAAAGTGCCGGACATCGGCCGCTATCATCTATCTCATTTGCACAGCGCCGTGTCCGCCGGAGAGCCGCTCAACCGCGAAGTGATCGACACGTTTGCCAAGCATTTCGGCGTCGAAGTGCGCGACGGCTACGGCCAGACAGAAAACACGCTGCTTGTCGGCGTCATGAAAGGAATGCCCATCAAGCCGGGTTCGATGGGGAAACCGACGCCAGGCAACCGCGTCGAAATTATCGATGAAAACGGCGAGCCGTGCCCGCCCGGACAAGTCGGCGACATCGCCGTCCATATCGAAACGCCGGCGCTGTTTAAGTATTATTACAAAGATCCGGAGCGGACAGCGATGCAGTTCCGCGGCGACTACTACATTACGGGAGACAAAGCGCGCAAAGACGAAGACGGCTATTTCTGGTTTGAAGGCCGCGGGGATGACATCATCATCAGCGCCGGCTATACGATCGGCCCGTTTGAAGTCGAAGACGCGCTTGTCAAGCACCCAGCCGTAAAAGAGTGCGCCGTCGTCGCCAGTCCGGATGAAGTGCGCGGCCATGTTGTCAAAGCGTTTGTCGTGCTGCGCGACGGGGTCGACAAAGACGATCCGTCTCTGATTCCGGCCCTGCAAGAACATGTGAAACAGTTGACGGCGCCGTACAAATACCCGCGCAAAATCGAGTTTGTCGACGATTTGCCGAAAACGGCGTCCGGAAAAATCCGCCGCGTCGAGCTGCGCGAGCGGGAAGCCCGCCTTGCCGGCCGGTCGTTGTAAGCAGAAAGAGCCGATTGAGCTGGCCGTTGCCAGAAGCGGAGCGATGTCCGCACAGCGGCCAAACAAGAGGGTGTCTCGTTGCGAGACACCCTCTTGCCGCATGCGCGTCGAACGGATTCGCCATTTTAGATCCGGTGTTTCGCCGGGAGAACAGACACACGCTTCACAAAAAGACGCGTTTCACTTTATCCCAGAACGAATTGTCTTTTAGGCGCACCGTTTTGACCACCCGGTCGCTTAAACGAATGTCAATCCGCTCAATATGCTGGATGCTGAGCGCTTCATTGTCGAGGCCGATGATTGGAAAATGGCTTGTTTCTTCCGACATTTTCAGCGTCAACGTCCGCGAGCCGCTCAAAATGAACGGCGAGCCGAGCGTCCGATAGCGGTTGCTGTTGAGCGAGGCGAGTTCGCTCACTTGAAAGCACGGCAAGAGCGGATCGACGACCGCTCCGTGCACCGATTTATTGTAGCCGGTGCTGCCGGTCGGCGTCGAAACGATGATGCCGTCGCCGCGGAACGTCTCGAAATGCAAGTCGTCGATGAAAACGTCGATCGCCATCGTTTTAATGATTTGCGAGCGGATCGAACATTCGTTTAAGCAGAAAAACGAAGCCGCGCCGTCGATCGTCACTTCGATGATTGGGTAGCGCCGCACTTCGAGTTTCCAATTTTTCGCCGCTTCCACCATATGATCGATGTCGTCAATATGGAAATCGCAGTAAAACCCGCGCGCCGGCAAGACGGACACGCCGACGTACAAACGGTCAGGAAGAAATCCCGTCTGCCGCACCGCCTGCAAAAACGCGCCGTCATCCCCGATGCTGACGATGATGTTCGCTTCCCGATAGTCGTCGACGACCACAAACGGACCGCGCTCTGCCAGCTCAATGAGCGGCTTCACCCGTTCGATGAGCTTGTCGTCGCGCTTATAAAAAAAATAAAGACGGTTGCGTTCCATATCCATGTTTTGCGTCCTCCCGATGGCATCATCTAATCAATCGATGTACAATGAATATTGTACCACGTTTGCCAGGATTCTAAAAATATGGGCAGCCGATGCAGGGGGGAAGACGATGAATCGAAAACGATGGACCGCGTTGGCCATCGCCGCCGCCTTGTTTGTGATCTCGGTGCTTGTTCAAGCGGTTGGCGTTCTTTTGTCCGACAAGGCCGGCGGCTGGTCGGAAAGCTGGCTGGCGCTCATGGAGTCGCCATTTAGCGAAGAAGTCATCGCCGAGGGCGACCCGTTGAAAAAAATCGCTGTGTTGGAAGTGAACGGAGTTATTCAAGATGCGGGGGAAGCGGAGTCGCTTCTTTCCTCATCACAGTACAACCACCAAACGTTTTTGCAAATGATCAAACAGGCGAAAGAGGATCAAGACGTCAAAGCGATCATCTTGCGCATCAATTCGCCGGGCGGCGGTGTCGCGGAAAGCGCGGAAATTTACGATCAGCTGATGAAGCTGAAAAAGAAGACGAACAAGCCGATTTACGTATCGATGGGGGCCATGGCCGCCTCGGGCGGTTACTATATCGCTGCGGCCGGCGATAAAATTTTCGCCAGCCCGGAGACGATCACCGGCTCCATCGGCGTCATCATGCAAAGCGTCAACTATGAAGGGCTGGCAAAGAAGTACGGCGTGGAGCTTGTCACGATCAAAAGCGGGCCGTACAAAGACATCATGAATCCGGCGCGCAAAATGACCGAAGCGGAACGGGAGATTTTGCAGCGGCTGATCAATGATTCGTATGATGCGTTTGTTGATGTGGTAGCCAAAGGGAGAAAGCTGCCGGAAGACACGGTGCGCAAGCTGGCGGACGGCCGCATTTATGACGGGCGACAGGCGAAGGAGCTCCGCCTTGTCGACGAGTTCGGCTACTTGGATGACGCGATCGCTGCGCTCAAAAAAGAGCATCATTTAACCGGCGCTCAAGTCGTAAAATACGTGAACGATGCGCCGTGGAGCTCTCTCTTTGAGATGGTGTCGAACCGGATGAAGCCGGACAGCGAGGCGGCCGGGCTCATCCGCCTGTTGTCGCGCCCTTCCTCGCCGCGGCTTATGTATTTATACGCCGAATAAAGGAGTGGAAACATGACGGACATGCAAATAACGGCGACGCTGGCGGATCATCATCTCCCGCCGGCAGAGCGCCCCCTCTGCTACGGCGGCTTTTGGCTTCGTTTTTGGGCGTATTGCCTTGATGTCATTGTTGTCTCGAGCCTCAACCGGCTCATCGTTTGGCCGCTTTTTCGCCTGTTCGATTGGCCGCTTGCGCAGGACGGTTTGTTCGCGCCAGCGACGGTCGCGGCCGCCGTCGTCTTTTACGCCTATTTCGTGTTGATGACGAAAGCGTTTGGGCAGACGCTTGGCAAAATGGTGTTCGGCTTAAAAGTGGTCGATGAGCGCGGCGAGCCGCTCACCTGGCTGACCGTGTTGTTTCGCGAAGTCGTCGGCAAATTCATCGCGAAAAAATTGCTGTTCATCGGTTTTTTGTTTGTTGCGTTTTCCGAAAAGAAAAAAGGGATGCATGACCAGTTCGCGGATACGATCGTCGTCCGCGAGTAACAATCCGCCTGCATCAAGAACAGAACGTCAACCAATGTCCGCCTGCCGAAACGGCAGGTTTATTTTTTTTCCAGATGGCGACAATGTATGATGAAAGGGAGGGCGGACATTGAAAGCAGTCATCGCGGTCATCGCAACGGTTGTTCTTTTGCTTCTTCTCGTCGCCTGGATGAAAGTATCGGTGACGGTCGTGTTTCGCCATGTGAAAGACGACGATGAATGCAAAATCGTGGTGCGCACGCTGTTTGGCCTCCTCCGCTATACTGTCCGCATTCCGTTCATCAAGCTGGACATGGATCCGGATGCGCCGGGAGTGGCGTTTCTCCAGAAAAAAGGAGTGGAGGGAACGCGCGGGAAGGAGGAAAAGAAAGGGAAATTGACCCTAAAAAAAATCGCTGACCTGTTTCGACAGCTGAAACGGTTTCTCGAGCAAGTCGTCGACTTGCATGAAATTATGAAACAATTTTATCGCCACGTGACGATTACGAAATGGGAGTGGAAAACGAGAATCGGCACCGGCGACGCCGCGTCAACCGGCTTGCTCGTGGGGCTTGGCTGGTCGCTGAAATACATGATCATCGGCGCGGCGAGCCGCTATATGAACATGAAAACAACTCCGGCTGTCGTCATCGTTCCGGCCTACGATCGGGCCGCTTCGGAAACGGTGTTTTTATGTATGATTCAGTTTCGAATCGGGCATGCTATGGTAGCAGGATTGCGAGTGGTCAAACATTGGCGCGGACGGCGGCTGCCAAAGCGAAACCCATTGGCGGCCAAGCAGGCAAATGAAGGCTACTAGGAGGAATGACGATGACGAACCATCCGATTCAAGGGCTGATGACAACAGCGATGGAAAACTTAAAACAAATGATCGACGTCAATACGATTATCGGCGACCCGGTGGAGACGCCTGACGGCAGTGTCATTTTGACCGTTTCGAAAGTCGGGTTTGGCTTTGCCGCCGGCGGCAGCGAGTTTATGCTTGACGGCCAACAAAATGGCCGCCAAGGGGCGCAAGCCGACGGGAACGGGCAGGCCCAAGGGAACGGACATCCGTTTGGCGGCGGCAGCGGCGGCGGCGTCTCGATTACGCCGATTGCGTTTCTCGTCGTCAACTCGTCCGGGGTGAAGCTGCTCCATTTGGATGAAAGCACGCACTTATACGAAAAAATTCTCGATGTCGCGCCGCAGGCGTTTGAGAAGATTCAGGCGATGCTGAAGAAAAACAAGAAAGACGGCGCCGCAGGCCAAAAAGCAGACGACTTTGACATTTAGCCGGACCGTTGGCGTCCGGCCTTTTGTTTGTCTGCTGTCATGAACGGACAAAATCGTTGAAAAATTCCGTTCCGCGTTTTAGTATGGAAGTAGTACATATTTTCTCTAAAGGGGGAGAGAACCCATGGCCTATGTGACGTTTAAAGGGCAGCCGGTGACGCTTGTCGGCAACGAAGTGAAAGTCGGCGACAAAGCGCCGGATTTCACCGTGCTTGATCAAAACTTGCAGGAAGTGACGCTCGCGGATACGAAAGGGCACGTCCGCCTGATCAGCGTCGTTCCGTCGCTCGACACCGGAGTTTGCGACGCGCAAACGCGCCGGTTTAACGAGGAAGCGGCAAAGCTCGACAATGTGAAAGTGTTGACGATCAGCGTCGATTTGCCGTTTGCGCAAAAGCGGTGGTGCGGCGCCGCCGGCATTGAGAACGTTCAAGTGTTGTCCGACCATCGCGATGTTTCGTTCGGACAAGCATACGGCGTCTTGATCAAAGAACTGCGCCTGCTTGCCCGCGCCGTGTTTGTCATCGACAGCAATGACACAGTGACGTATGTCGAATACGTGCCGGAAGTGACGAACCATCCGAACTACGAAGCGGCGATTGAAGCGGCGAAAGCGGCGAAATAATGAAAAGGCCCCGACCCGTTCGGGGCCTTTTCGTTCCTATCGGCGCTTTTCTTGCGGCGCGAGGCGGACGGTCGTACAATATACAGAAGGGACGTTGGCAGAAAGGTGGGGACGTACAGATGATGACGCCAGTCGAACGGTTGTTCACGGTATTCGATGAAACGGCCCAACTTTTGCAAGAAGAATTGCAATGCACGTATTTAGAAGCCGTCGCGGAGACGGGGGAGAATTTGTTCCACGGCGACGTGCTGCAAAGCGAAGTGAGCGAGCTGAACGCGAAACGGCTGAAAAAGCAGTATCGCGAACTGATGCTGGAACGGTTTCAAAACGAAGAAATCCGCAAGGCGTTTCAGCTTGCGGTGTTAAAAGGGATGCGCAAGCATGTTCAGCCGCACCACCAAATGACTCCGGATGCGGTCAGTTTGTTTTTGGCGTATTTGGTCCGCGAGTTTACGCGCTCGCATTTGGCGCTTAAGATCCTCGACCCGGCCGTCGGCACGGCGAATTTATTGACGGCGGTGTTAAACGGCCTTCGAGGAAAACAGGCGGCGAGCTACGGCAGCGATGTCGATGATCTGCTTGTCAAATTGGCGTACGTCAACGCGAACTTGCAAAAGCATCCGGTGCAGCTGTTTAACCAAGACAGCCTAAGGCCGCTGTTTGTTGAGCCGGTTGACGTCGTCGTCTGCGATCTGCCGGTCGGCTATTACCCGGATGACGACAATGCCGCCCGCTTCGCCTTAAAAGCGAAGGAAGGCCGGTCGTATGCCCATCATTTGTTCATCGAGCAAAGCTTGCGCTATACGAAAGAGGGCGGCTACTTGTTTTTCCTCATCCCGAATATGTTGTTCTCGAGCCCGCAGGCGGGGCAGCTGAACGAATTTTTAAAAGAGGCGGCCATTGTCCAAGGAGTCTTGCAGCTGCCGCTGTCGATGTTTAAAAACGATCAGGCGGCAAAAAGCGTGTTGATTTTGCAAAAGAAAGGGCCGAACGTCAAAAAGCCAAAACACGTGCTGCTTGTCGAGCTGCCGCGGTTTTCCAACAAATCGGCGATGCAGGCGATGATGGCGAAAATCGACGCCTGGATCACCGAGGAAAAAGAATGTTGACGAAAGGGTGTCCCAAACGCAGCGGGACGCCCTTTTTGATCACCGTATAGGCCGTCAAGCCCCTTCACAAAACGAGAGGTTGCATCTTCCTCCCCTTGCGCTCACGCGTGGAAGTGGGGGGTCTTCTCGGCTCAAGATGATAAATGTTGCTCTTTTCTTCATCGAAGAATCGCTGTTTTTCACCGACCTTTTCGGTCAGCTCCGTTTTCATTTTTCACAACATAAAAACTTTTTCTTGCAACCGGTTGCGAAACAAAGCCGCGCTTGAAACGCGAAAACGGGAGGCATACAATGAAAAAGGCATAGTGAAACGGCGCCCAATCGCGCACACTAACGGTAAGCGCGAGCGGATTTTGGCAAAAAAGGAGCTGTGTTTTCGATGGCGAAAGTGCTAGCCATTAATGCGGGAAGTTCCTCGTTGAAATTCCAGCTGTTTGAGATGCCGGCAGAAACGGTGTTGACCAAAGGGGTCGTCGAACGGATCGGCTTTGACGACGCGATTTTCACCATTGTCGTAAACGGTGAAAAACATCAAGAAGTGACGGCGATTCCGGATCATGCCGCGGCCGTTAAAATGCTGCTTGATAAGCTCATTCGCTACGGCATTATCCGTTCGTTTGACGAAATTGACGGCATCGGGCACCGCGTCGTCCACGGCGGGGAGAAGTTCAGTGATTCGGTGCTCATCACCGAGGACGTCATCAAGCAAATTGAAGAAGTGTCCGAGCTCGCCCCGCTCCATAACCCGGCCAACCTCGTCGGCATTCGGGCGTTTCAGGAAGTGCTGCCGGACGTGCCGGCCGTGGCGGTGTTTGACACGGCGTTCCACCAGACGATGCCGGAACAGTCGTTTTTATACAGCTTGCCATATGAGTATTACACGAAATTCGGCATCCGCAAGTACGGATTCCACGGCACGTCGCACAAATACGTCACCCAGCGGGCGGCGGAGCTTCTCGGCCGACCGATCGAACAGCTGCGCCTCATCTCGTGCCATTTAGGCAACGGGGCGAGCATCGCGGCGGTTGAGGGCGGCAAGTCGATCGACACGTCCATGGGCTTTACGCCATTAGCCGGCGTGGCGATGGGAACGCGCTCCGGCAACATCGACCCGGCGCTCATCCCGTACATTATGGAAAAAACGGGAATGACTGCGGATGAAGTGATTGAAGTGCTGAACAAAAAGAGCGGCATGCTCGGTCTGTCCGGCATCTCGAGCGATTTGCGCGACTTGGAAAAAGCGGCCGCCGAAGGAAATGAGCGCGCGGAACTGGCACTTGAAGTGTTTGCGAACCGCATTCATAAGTACATCGGCTCGTATGCGGCGCGCATGTGCGGAGTCGATGCCATCATCTTCACCGCCGGCATCGGCGAGAACAGCGAAGTCGTGCGGGCGAAAGTGTTGCGCGGCCTCGAGTTTATGGGAGTTTACTGGGATCCCATCCTAAACAAAGTGCGCGGCAAGGAAGCGTTCATCAGCTATCCGCACTCGCCGGTCAAAGTGCTCGTCATCCCGACCAATGAAGAGTTGATGATCGCCCGCGACGTCATGCGGTTGGCGAATTTGTAAGCGGATTGTAATAAAAAGAATCGTTGCAGCCATTTTGGCCAAAACGGCTGCCCCAAACAAACGGGGCAGCCATTTTTTTGTTTTGCCGCTTTGGTGCGCTTGATTCTTGTTTCAACAACTCCGGACGGAGATGTCTTGCGTTTTTCGTCTCCCCGGCAATCATCGGAATTGCCGGCGGCGTTGTTTCACGCCAAAATGAGAGTGCATACTCGGTTGAAGGGAGTGAACGGATATGGCATTGTTTCGTGATGATGCTCATGTGTATCGGGTGATTGGCGAGTTTATGCAAATTCCGTCGCGCCCAAGGACGGAATTTGAGCTGCGCAGCTGGTGGGAGCGGCATCCAGCGTATAAGGAATACGGCAACGAGGTGGAGCAAATCAATCGGATTGGAGAACAAATCCGCCGTTCCCGCGCCGCGTTCGTCTTTTATTTGACCGATCCGGAGGCGGTCATCAGCATCGATGCGAGGCGGCCGGAAACCGGTGAAAACTACGCCATTTATTTCGGGCAGGCAATCGATGCGCCTGATGTCGCCATCAAGACGACCGGCGATATCGCCCACCAATTTTGGGGCGGCAACATCAACGTTCCATTGGCGCTCATGACCGGAAAAATGAAGGCAAAAGGATCGAAAGCGAAGGCGTTGCAGCTGTTGCCGCGCATCGTGCCGGCGTTTCCGCTTTATCGGCGCTATTTGGAACTGATCGATGAGCGCGCGCTTCTCCATGCTTTAAAGGCGTAAAAACATCGGGGAGCGCCGCGAGGGAGGAAAGAAAGTTCCGACGATTTTCGGGATAGGACATGAAACGGAAACGCGATATAGTAAAATTACAAAATGAAATTTCAGACAGTTCTAAATTTTTAAGGAGGCCATGAAGATGACGACGGTAAGAGACATTTTCCAACTGATCGATTCGCAATTGAGGGAAGACCCATCCCGCGCCGATGGGATTGTCGCGGTGTACCAGTTTAACTTAAGCGGGTCTGATGCGGGGGTGTACCAAGTCGTCCTTCGCCCAGACGCTGGATTTGTCATTGAAGGGGAGCAAGAAACGCCTGATTGCACGCTCAGCATGGACAGCGAGGATTTTAAAAAAATGGTGGACGGCGAGCTCAACGGAACGGAAGCGTTTATGAGCGGGCGGCTTCGCATTGACGGGGACATGGGGCTGGCGCTGCGGCTCCAAGAAGTGCTGTCCGCCTACAACAGCGCCAATCAAAACCAATAAGCACAACAAGAAAGCCGGCCGGCATGTTTTTCCGTGCATTGACAACAGCGCCGACCGTCAGAAGGAAGGAGACGAAAGGCGGCGGGCTTGGCCTTTTTCGCAGGCCCGCCTAATTTGGTTAAAGGAGACGGGGGAATGGATTTACGAACGGTTTGGACGAAAAATATCGAGCGGTTCGGTCCTTATCCGGCACTGATTTTTGAAGGAAACGAATATACGAACGTGGACTGCGACGCCCGTTCGTCCCAGCTGGCTCATGCGTTGATTGAACTTGGGGTCAAGCCGGGCGACCGCGTTGTTGTAACGATGCCGAACAGCCCAGAAGTAGTAGTCGCCTTCAGCGGCGTCTTGAAAGCAGGAGCGGTTGTCGTGCCGGTGTTGCCGCTGTTGCAGACGCAGGAGCTCCATTACATTTTTAAAGACTGCGAACCGAAAGTTGTGCTGACGGCGGAAATGCTGTGGGCGAAAGCGAAAGAGGCCGCCAATGGCTTGCCGGCGCCTCCGATGATGTTTACGATTGACGATCCTCATTCACCTCGCTCTCTGCGAACAAGAATGGAGCAAGCTCCTGCCAGCATGCCGCTGGCGGCAGTCACCGAAAATGCCCCTGCCGCCTTGCTTTACACATCGGGAACGACCGGCCATCCGAAAGGGGTCGTGCTGACGCACCGCAATTTGTATGCCAACGCGGAAGCAGCGGCCGAGATGGCGAAGCGGCTGCCTACCGAATATGACCGCGTCGGTCTTGGCGTGCTGCCGATCTCCCATGCGTTCGGTTTTACGATGATGAACGTCGCGCTGTTATTGGGCGACAAGATCGTCCTCCTGCCGTATTTCGAGCCGAAAAAAGTGCTGGAGACAATCGAACGGCATCGAGTGACGCATACGGCGATGGTGCCAGCGATGTTCCATGCGTTGTGCTATTGCCCCGAGGCGGACCGCTATGACACATCCAGTTTGGTCGCGTGCGTGTCCGGCTCGGCTTCGTTGCCGCCGTCGCTCGCTTGGCAGTTTCAACGCAAGTTCAATTGCCTGATTTTGGAGGGATACGGTCTGTCCGAGGCGGCGCCGATTGTGACGGCGACCGATCCGACGAAGCCGATCAAGCCGGGGTCGGTCGGGCTTCCGTTGCCTGGCGTGCAAGTGGCTGTCGTCGATGAACACGGCAACCGCCTGCCGCCGAACGAAGTCGGAGAACTGATTGTTTCCGGCCCGAACGTTTTCCAAGGCTACTACGGAAAAGACGAAGAGACGCGCCAAGCGCTGCGCGACGGCTGGCTGTATACCGGCGATATGGCGCGCATCGATGAAGACGGGTACGTGTTTATCGTCGACCGGAAAAAAGATGTCATCATTCGCGGCGGATTCAACATTTATCCGCGCGATATCGAGGAACTGCTTATGTCCCATCCGGATGTGCTTGAAGCCGGCGTTGTCGGCGTCCCTTCGCCGAAAATGGGGGAAGAAGTCGCCGCATATGTCGTCGTCCGACGTGGGTCCCAAGTGACCGAAGAGGAGCTGATCGAGTTTTGCCAAAAGCGGGTGGCGAAATACAAAAGCCCGCGCTTTTTGAAAAAGGTCGGCTACCTGCCGAAAAACATCATCGGCAAAATCGACAAAAAGAAGCTGCGTGAATGGGCCAGCGAGTTTATTCCCGCTGTCCAATCATAATGGAAAAGGAGAGGGACAAGGTGATTTCGTTTCAACCGACTGAAGAAGAACAGGCGTTTTTTCAAGTCGCCCGCAGCCTTGCCGTCGAGAAAATTCGGCCGGCCGCGAGAGAATGTGAGAAACGCCGGACCGTTTCGGCTGACTTGAGTGACCGGGTGGATGAGCTCGGCTTGTCGGCGCTCGAGCTCCCGGAATCGTGGGGAGGCTTGGAACTGCCCCTTCTGTCGCAAGCGCTCATTTGGCAAGGGCTCAGCTATGGCGATNACCGACTGAAGAAGAACAGGCGTTTTTTCAAGTCGCCCGCAGCCTTGCCGTCGAGAAAATTCGGCCGGCCGCGAGAGAATGTGAGAAACGCCGGACCGTTTCGGCTGACTTGAGTGACCGGGTGGATGAGCTCGGCTTGTCGGCGCTCGAGCTCCCGGAATCGTGGGGAGGCTTGGAACTGCCCCTTCTGTCGCAAGCGCTCATTTGGCAAGGGCTCAGCTATGGCGATTTAGGCGTCATTCAAGGGCTTCCGGGGGCGCAAGAGGCGTCTTCCCTCTTTCGTCTGTCTTCCGAGCACCGCGTGTGGCACCGGTACCGGGAGATGGCGAAAGGCGGATGGCCGACTGTCTCCTGGATCGACGAAGCGGAACAAAAAGAACCGCTGAAGGAAGCGATTCGCGTGCGCCGGCGCGGCAGCGGATATATTGTGGACGGGGTGTCGTCTCCAGTCCGCTTGGCGTCGAAAGCCGACTGGGCGGTCATCGCCGCTAGGGACGAAGAAGAGGAAACGGTATTGCTCGCCTTTGATGAGCGAGTATGGGAGATCGAAGAAGGAGACATAAGGCTTGGGCTGCTTGCTGCCGGCATCGCTCGCCTTCGGTTTGCGGAAGTGTACGCCGGTCCGGAACAACTCGTTGCCCGCGGACCGGAAGCGGACGCATTGCTCAACCGCGTGCGCGCCCGAAACCAAGTCATCGAAGCGGCGAAGGAAGTCGGCTTGATGGAGGCGGCGCTTGATTACACCATTGAATACACTGCGGGAAGAAAGGCGTTCGGACAAGAGATCGCCAAGTTCCAAGGGGTGTCATTTACGATCGCAGAGATGGCGTTCGAATGCCGCGGGGCGAAACTGCTTGTATGGCAAGCGGCCGCTGCGGTTGACCAAGGGGATGAACAGGCGGGCGGCTACGCCTGGAGGGCGTTGTCGCGGGCTCATCGTTCCCTGCGCTATGTCACCGATCAGGCCGTGCAAATGCTCGGCGGGCACGGGTACGTGCAAGAATACCCAGCCGAAAAATGGATGCGCGACGCCGAAGCGCAAGTGATGCTGTACGGCCGGGAAACGGACTGGCTCATCCGCCGCGGCGAACAGCTGCTGGGCAAACGGAAAGAGAGGGTGGCGCCATGATTTCCTTTGAATTCTCACCGCAGCAAAAACAAATCAAAGAACTCGTTCATTGGTTTGCTAAACATGAAGTGCGCCCGATCGCGCTGGAGGCCGACCGGCTCGGGCGGGTGCCGGACGAATGGCTGCAAAAAGTCAACAAAATGGGCATCCAGCTGAATGCGTCTTCGTTTGGCGGAGGGCGTCCGCCGTCTCATGCGGAAGGAAAGAAAGAGAAAAAAGAGCGCGAAGGCAACCGCGTGGCCGTCATCGCCGCTGAGGAGCTCGCGTGGGGATGCCCAGGCATCGCCCTTTCCCTTCCCGGCCCTGGCCTTGGCGGGCCGCCGATTCAATCGAGCGGCACGCCGGAGCAGAAACGGCGGTTTTTGTCCATTTTCACGAAGGAGGAGCCGCGCTGGGGAGCTTACGCCTTGACGGAACCGGAAGCCGGCTCGGACGCGTCCGGCATCCGCACGACGGCGAAAAAAGTGGACGGCGGCTATGTATTAAACGGGCAAAAAATTTTCATCACCAACGGCGCCCGCGCTTCTTGGGTCGTCGTGTTCGCCACGGTTGATCCGAAGTTGGGCCGCGCCGGGCACCGGGCGTTTGTCGTCGAAAAAGGGACGCCGGGATTAAAAGCGAGCCGAAAA